>WLIH01000255.1 GCA_009702305.1 Actinomycetota bacterium
CGACCAAGGAGACCTTCGAAGGCGCCGAGCTCGGCCAGATCGGGTTCTTCCTCAACGCCCTGATCTCGTTCTTGATCCTGGCTGCCGTCGTCTACTTCCTGGTCGTGCTGCCCTACACGAAGGCCAAGGAGCGCTACTTCCCGAGCCCGCCCCCAGGCACCCCGGAGGACACGGAGCTGCTGCGCGAGATCCGCGACCTGCTGCGCGGCCAGCAGGCCCGCTGAGCCCTACTGACCGTGGTGCGGCGGCACCTGGCTGAGCAGCCAGGTGTCGCCGTCGTCGCGTCGGCGGGTCTCCGCCGGGTCCCGCTCGTCGCTCGTCGTCGCCGGCAGCACGTCCCCGAAGACCTCCGCGAGACGGCGCTTGCGCTGCCACTCGGTCTCGGGCGCCGCTTCCTTGGACACCCTGTCCTCGGGCTGGCTCACCGCGACCTCACGCACACAGGCCGGCGGCCTGGAGCGACTCCGAGGTGGCCTCCGGGTCGGTCCCGGCGGTGGCGCGGGGGTCGTCGGGGTCGAGCGGGTCGGCCGAGGAGCCCGGCACGTTGGCGGCGCTGATCGCGTCGGCCGTCAGGCGCTTGCTGAGCGGCTGGTCGTTGCGCAGCTTGTTCCATACGTCGTCGGCATCCGGGGTCCACACGAGGTGGTTGGGGTCCTGCGGGTCGACGGTGTTGGGGATCGTGATGAAGCGGATCTTGTCGAGGCCGATCCCGCGGAACTCGTAACCGAGCTTGGCGATCTTGAAGAGGTTGTCGAGGTCCTTGTCGAGGGTCAGCGACGTCGTGGCGGCCTCGAGGAAGCTGACGATCCGGTCCGGACGGGTCAGCGTGCCCGCCGAGACGACGGCGTGGGCCATCGAGGCGATGAACGCCTGCTGACGCTTCATCCGGCCGATGTCGGACCCGCCGGAGACGGCGTACCGCTCGCGGACGTAGTTGAGCGCCTCCTGGCCCTTGATCTTGCGGGTGCCGGCCTCGAGGTAGATGCCGTGGGCGCGGTCGTCGATCGTCTCGGGGATGCAGACCTCGACGCCGCCGATCGCGTCGACCATGCCGCGGAAGCCCTCGAAGTCGACCACGACGAAGTGGTCGAGCCGGATCCCGGTGAGGTGCTCGAACTGCTGGATCGTGCAGGCAGGGCCGGCGATCGAGAAGGCGGCGTTCCACATCTGGTACGACGCCGCCGGGATCTCCTCGCCGTCAGCGGTCTTGCAGGCCGCCCGGTCGACCATCGAGTCGCGCGGGATGCTCACGCCGTAGGCGCGGGTCCGGTCCGCGGAGAGGTGGAGCAGGATCGTGGTGTCGGAGCGCTCGCCGTCGCCGGTGAGCCCGTCGATGTTGTTGCCCTCGCCGTCGCGGGTGTCGGAGCCCATCACCAGGATGTTGAGCGGCTCCTGCGGCCCGGCGACCTTCACCTTGTCGGGCCGGTCGCCGACGATCTGGTCGTCGATGTCGAGCACGGTGAGGTTGCCGTTGAGGTGGCGGTAGATGTAGGCCACCGAGAGCCCGGAGACCATCGCGAGCACCAACGTGCTGATCAGCAGGACCTTGGCGACGGTGTGCCGCTTGCGGGTGCGCGCGCGGCGCTTGCCGGTGCGGGTCACGGCCGGAGCCGAGGTCGCGATCTCGGCGGTGGTGCCGTGCTGGGTCCCGTCGTGGGAGCTGGACTCAGCGTCGGGCACGGGCACACCTTCGGGTCGGGACGAGGACGGTCCCCCAAATTGTGCGGGGCCGAGGGCCTTACACCAAACCGGTCGTCCGCGCGGACAGGCCACGCCGGCGCTAGCGTGAGTCGTCATGCGGATCCTGCACCTGTCGGACACCCACCTCACCGCCAGCGGTCACGACGAGGACGGGGTGGATGCGCGCGGGTCGTTGCGGGTCCTCCTGCACGACCTGCGGTGGGTGCCCGGCATCGACCTGGTCGTGGTCACCGGTGACCTCGCCGACGACGGCTCGGCGCAGGGGTACGCCGAGCTGCTGGCCCAGGTGGGCGCGTTCGCAGCCGAGCGGGGCGCGCCCCTGATCTGCTCGACCGGCAACCACGACGACCGCTCGGCCTTCACCGCGGCTCTCGGCTCCGGCCACCTTCACGGCGGCGCCGACCTCGGTCGGCTGGCCCCGCTCGGCACGACCCGCGCCGCGTCCAGCGAGGTCGCCGGCGTGCGCATCGTGACGCTCGACAGCCTCGTGCCCGGTCACGCACACGGTCACCTAGACGCCGAGCAGCTGGGCTGGCTGGCCGAGCAGCTCGCCGTGCCCCACCCGGGCGGCACGGTGCTCGCCCTGCACCATCCGCCGATCAGCATCCGTCCGCACGCCTTCGAGGACGTCGTGCTCGACAACCCCACCGACCTGGCCGCGGTGATCGCGGGCAGCGACGTGCACATCGTGCTGTGCGGACACCTGCACGCCCAGGTCTCCGGCTACCTCGCCGGCGTGCCGGTCTGGGTGACGCCGGGCGTCGTCACGCGCCTGGACCTGACCACGCGTCCGCATCTCGTGCGGGGTGTGACGGGCGCCGGGGCCAGCGTCGTCGACCTCACCCCCGACGGCCCGACCTGCCACACCGTCCACGCACGCGACCCCGACGCCGGGCGGGAGGTCTACGTCTACGACCCGGCGACGAACGACGACGCGCTCGAGGAGGCCTGACGCTGCAGCTCGGCCACCAGCTCGGACCGCAGCTCGTCGTGCTGCGGACCGAGCGCGTGGCGCTCCGCATCCACGATGCAGGTCCAGTGGTGCAGCGCCGCCGGCCACCCGATGACCTCGGCCGGCTCCCAGTGGTAGCGCGGCGTGACGTGGGCGTGCAGGAAGCTGTCGGTGTTGCCCTGGATCTCCAGGTTGATCCGCCGGAATCCCGGCCCGCGTCGTTCGCACACGGCCGCGACCGCCCGCCCCAGGATCGCCATGTCCTCGAGGAACTCCAGCTGACGCTGCGGCGCGAGGTCGGTGAGCTGGTCGACCCCGGGGGTGTCCGAGATGAGCACGCAGTAGCCCGGGAGGTGCTGCAGGTCGCCGATCACCGCGAAGCCGGCTCGCATCCGACCCAGCACGGTCGGGTTGGTGCCGGCCAGCGCGCTGCCGACCCGGTCCTGGCGGAAGTCCTCGTCCATCCACCGATTGAACACGCCGCCCCCTCAGGCACGCGCACGACGACATGGCAGACTTGCGCGCCGGCCCCAGTAGCTCAGTGGATAGAGCAGCCGCCTCCTAAGCGAAAGGTCGCAAGTTCGACTCTTGCCTGGGGCACGTCGCACGACCCTGACGAGCGAGACGCCGATCAGGGCCGTCGCCCTCAGGCGAGCCAGGAGGCGTAGAAGAGCCCCAGTCCGCCCGCCACGAACAGCCCGGCGACGATCCAGAAGCGGATCACGACCGTGACCTCGTCCCATCCCACGTGCTCGAAGTGGTGGTGCGCGGGTGCGATGCGGAAGATGCGGCGGCCGGTGCCGGTGAGCCGCCTGGTGAGCTTGAAGTAGTAGCGCTGCAGCAGCACCGACATGGTCTCCAGGACGAACAGCCCGGCGATGACGGCCATCAGCAGCTCGGTGCGCGACAGGATCGCCAGTCCGGCCAGCGCTCCCCCGAGGGCGAGCGAGCCCACGTCGCCCATGATGATCTGCGCAGGCTTGGCGTTCCACCACAGGAAGCCGAGGCACGCCGCCGCGACCGCGGCGGAGAAGACGGCCAGGTCGAGCGGGTCGCGCACGGTGTAGCACTGCGACTCCACCACCGTCGGCCGCGACGATCCGCAGCGCTGGTTGTTCTGCCAGACGTTCACGATGACGTAGGCGCCGAAGATCAGGGTCGCGGCGCCGGCGAGGAGTCCGTCGGCCCCGTCGGTCAGGTTGGAGCCATTCGACGTGGCCGTCACGATGAACCAGATTAGGAGCAGCACGACGATCAGGGGCAGCTTGAAGCCCCAGTCACGGGTCGTGGAGAGGTAGAGCGACGCCGGCCGGACCCCGCGCTCGTCGGCGAAGAAGCTGGTGGCGAGGACACCGAAGACAAGGGCCGTCAGGGTCTGCCCCACGATCTTCGCCCGGCTGCTCAGACCGGCGTTGTTCTGCGTGTAGACCTTGATGTAGTCGTCGACGAAGCCGACCGCCCCGCACCCGAGTAGCAGGAGGAGCACCAGCCAGCCGCTGGCGCTCGGTGTCCCACCCGTGAGCAGCGTGGCCGCTAGATAGGCCAGAGCGGCGCTCACGATGACGACGAGACCACCCATCGTCGGCGTCCCGCGCTTCACGTGGTGGGTCGTCGGACCGTCGTCACGGATGGGCTGACCGAAGCCGTGCCGGGTGAACCAGCCGATCGCGTACCAGGTCCCCACGAGCGAGCCGACGACGGCGAGGCCGCCGCTCAGGAGTATCGCCCGCATGACAGTCCAGCCCTCTCGGCAGCTCGGTGGGTCGAGTCCCCGCGTCTCGAGGCGTCGTCCCGCGGTCATTGTGCGGCAGGACGGAGCAGGGAGCGCTTGCGGCTCACCGACGCGGCGCACCCTTCGCCACGTCGGACCACGAGCCCTCCCGGAGGGACGGGCGGTGGTGGCACGATGAGTCGATGGGCAGACGACTGCAGGACGGCTGGGTCTACGTCGTGACCGACGTCGAGCTCGACGGCCCGTGGCCAGGTATCAACTCGATGCGCTCCTTCGCGTCGGTCGCGGTGTCCCTCGACGGCACCGAGCACGGGCGGTTCGAGGCCGTGCTGGAGCCCTTGCCGGGCACGGCCCCGGACGAGCGGACCCGGGCCTGGTTCGACACCCAGCCAGGCGCCTGGGACGCCGCCACCACCGACCCCGAGCCCGTCTCCGACGTCATCGCACGGTACGTCGAGTGGCTGCGAGCGCTGCCGTGGCCGCGGACGTTCGCCTCCTTCCCCATGTCGCTGGACGGTCCGTGGATCGACTACTACCTGCGTCGCTTCTCCCGCTACGGCGTCCGGCAGGGCCACCACGAGGACGACACCGTGTTCGCCGGCGGCGGGCTGTGCATCAAGAGCTATGCCGCCGCTCTGA
>WLIH01000256.1 GCA_009702305.1 Actinomycetota bacterium
GCGGCGCCGGCGTACGGCGGGCCTGGCGGCGGCCGGGGTGCTCGCCTCGGCCGCCCTCGTCGGCGTCGTCGGGATCGGTCTCGACGGCCCGGAGCCGACCCGGGGAGCCGGCGTCGCCAGCGCACCGAGCGACCCGGCGCCGGTCGGACCCAGCGGCCCGGAGATCCCGGCCACCGCGCGTGGCGTGGCCGCGGCCCTCACCTGGGCGGTGGCCGAGCAGCGTGACGGCTCGGCGGGTGACCACCGCGGCCAGACCGGCGAGCCCTACCCGGTCCGCCGCAGCGACTACCGCGGCCCGGGGGATGCGCCGATCGACTTCCGCACCGACTTCTACGGCGAGCTGCAGTGGCGCGACGCCGACGGGCTTGGCGTCTCGGTCGTCCAGATCAACCTGCAGTTCGACCGCACGGACGATCCGGGCTGCGAGGCCGGTCTCGCCTCGTGTGAGACGACGACCCTGCCCGACGGCAGCCTCCTCAGCGCGTCGACCTCGACGCGGGAGAGCGAGGACGGCACCGGCATCCAACGCACGGTCGACCTGCTGCGCCCCGACGGCGTACGGATCGCGGTCTCGGCCACCAACGGCTTCGACCTCGCCGGCGGCGACTGGGACGTCACCCGTCCGGAGCCGCCGCTGACCCTGGCCCAGCTGCAGCAGATCGCCGAGCTGGACTTCTGGGGAGCCACGCTGCCGCAGAGCTTCGTGCTCGCCCAGCTGCCGGGCTACGAGCGCATCGACTCAGGCTTCTGAGCCCGGCTCGGCGAGCAGCGGCAGGCTGCGAGCGCTCGCGAACGAACGCTCGCAGCCGTCGACCGGATCCACGAAAGCGAGCTCGCTCGCGAGCAGCTGCAGCGGCCGGGAGAAGTCGTCGATCGATGTCTCCCGCACCTGCGGGTAGAGCGGATCGTCGACGATCGCGATGCCGAGCCCATGGAGGTGCACCCGCAGCTGGTGGGTGCGCCCGGTGCGCGGGGTGAGGCGGTAGACGGCGAGGTCGCCCGGACCGCGCGACTCGACCTCGACGAGCGTCTCGGCGTTGACCGGCGCGCCCGGCACGACCTCGGCCCGCAGCACGCCCCGCTCCTTGCGGAGGTGGTTGCGCACCGTGAGCGGCAGCTCGAGGTCCTCGCGCCACGGCGCGAGCGCCCGGTAGGTCTTGCGGACCGTGCCGTGCTCGAACATCACCTGGTAGCGACCGCGCCAGCGCTTCTCGGTCGCCATCAGCAGCAGACCCGACGTCACCCGGTCCAGCCGGTGCAGAGGCGAGAGCTCGGGCAGTCCGAGCTCGTCGCGCAACCGCACCACCACGCTCTGCTGCACGTGCCGGCCCCGCGGGATCGTGGAGAGGAACGCCGGCTTGTCGACGACCACGATCCGCTCGTCACGGTGGACGATGCTCAGCTCGCCCGGCACCTCCACCTCCTCGCGCAGGTCGCGGTGGAACCACACGAACGTGTGCGGCAGGTAGGGATCGTCGGCGCGCACCGGGCGCAGGTCGTCGTACACGAAGCGCTGCGCGTCGAGCATCGCCCCGACGTCGACATGTGCACCGACCCGCTCGCCGAGCCAGGCCCCCATCGTCGGCCAGGGATCGGGTCGCGGCCGGCCACGGTCGGGCGTGCGCAACCACGCGGCGCTCAAGCCGTGGCGCGGCGGCAAAGGCGAGCGCGGGGGCATCCGGCGATGCTAGAGGGACAACCGGGCGGCTCCGGCGTGCGTCACCCTGGTGACGATCCACCGACGACCGGAGCCCGACATGAGCAACGCACCCGACCCGACCGACGCACGCGCCTCCCGGCGGTGGCTGGTCGCTGCCGCCGGCCTGGCCGCCGCCGCGGCGATCGTCACGGTGAGCGTCGTGGCCCAGCGCGGTGACGATGCCACCCCGGCGGCCGACCCGGAGTCCAGCAGCTCCCCCAGCAGCGCGTCGCCGACACCAACAGCGCCGACAGGGCCGACGCGGCCGGCGGGGCCGAGCGACTCGCCCGTCGGCATCGACTACCTCGAGGGCACGACCTGGGTGCGCGCCGACGGCGCGCGGGTCGACCTGGCGACGGCGTACGACGGGGGCACGGTCCTCGGCGACGACCTGATCGGGGTGCACACCGACGCCCGGGGCCGTCAGCTCTTCGACGTGGTCGGGCCCGATGGGAGCGTCACGGAGACCGTGCCGTTCCTGACCGGTCTCGCAGTCAACGAGGAGCACACGACGATCGCCTACCTCGAGCCCGACGGCGACCTGATGACGATGTGGGACCCCCGCACCGGCGACGAGGGCCGGGTCCGGATGGCGCGCGACCTGCCCTCCGACGTCTCCCCCGTGTCCGTGCTGGGTGGTCCCAGCTGCTACGAAGCCACCCCCCACTACGGGTGTGCGGTGGTCTACAACTTCGGCGACGGCGAGACCCCGCCGCGCTCGGTCAGCTCGCACGGGATCGACGACGAGGTCGTCTTCGTCGGCGACCCGCCGCTGCAGGTCGCGGACGCCACTGCCGACGGTGTCCTGGTCGTGACCGAGTCCTACACCGACCTCGGCTCGTGCAACGGGGTCTACGACCCACGCGGCGCCCGCGGACCGCGATACGACTACGAGACCTGCGACTACTTCCTGCTCGACATCGCACCCGACGGCGCTCACGTGGCAGCCACGCACGCCTACCTCGACGGACCGGGCAACGGGTTCGTCGCGGTGCTCGACGACGCCGGCGACGAAGTCGCCCGACTGACCCCGCAGGGCGGCGTCACGGTCGAGCAGGCCTGGGAGGACGACGACTCCGTGCTCGTGACGGTCAACGACGGCGACGGCTGGACGATGTGGCGCCTCGGCGTCGACGGGTCGGCGACCCGGGTGCTCGGACCGTCTCCGGCCGGCGACGACGTCACCCCGGGCTATCGACTGCTCGGCGGCTACTGATCACGCCAGGTTGTTGCACATGATGTGCAACAACTGCCACCATGGTCCCGGTCATGCTGGCCCTGTCCGGCGCCTCGCTCCGTGGAAGAGCGAGGCGCCGGACGTCAGCCCTCAGGTCGTCGCGACCACGTCGGCGATCACCCGGCCGAGCTCGGCTCCGGCGTCCTCCTGCAGGAAATGCCCGGCATCCCCGATGGTCACGTGCCTGCGGCCACGCGCGCCGGGCACCCGCTCCTGGAAGATCCGCTCCCATCCCTGGGTGGCGGGGTCGCCGTCGGAGTAGCAGGTGACGAACGGTCGCTCGAACTGCTCGAGGGCACGCATGGTCCGCCGCCCGATCCGGGCACCGACGTCGTTGCGGGTCAGCGGCAGCAGGGCGATCATCTGGCGCAGTCCGGCGGTGTACGCCGACGACGGGAACGGCGCGTCGTAGGCCGCCAGCACCTCGGCCGGCAGCGGACGGGTGGTCGCTGCACCGACGAAGTCGCTGGCGCGCAGCTCGGGAGCGCGCTGGGTGTAGAGCAGGTAGTCGACCAGCGACTCCTCGATCACGACCCGCGAGTCGCCCTGGCCGTGCAGCGCCCATGTCAGTCGGTTGGCGAGGGCGGGATCGGCCGTGTGCAGGATGGTGTTGGCCGCGACGACCCGCGCGAAACGCTCCGGCTCGGCCGCGAGGACGCTGAGGCCGATCGGGCCTCCCCAGTCCTGCGCGACGAGGGTGATCTCGCGCAGGTCGAGCCGGGTGACCAGGCTCTGCATCCAGCCGACGTGGCGGGCGAAGGTGTAGTCGGTGCGCTCGACCGGCTTGTCGGAGCGGCCGAAGCCGACCATGTCGGGAGCGATCACGCGGATGCCCTCGGCGACCAGCACCGGCACGACGTGGCGGTACAGGTAGGACCACGTCGGCTGCCCGTGGAGCAGTAACGCCACCGGTCCGCCGGCGGGGCCCTCGTCGAGGTAGTGCATGCGCAGGGGCGCTACGCCCTCGGCCTCCACCTCGACGTACTGCGGCGCGAAGGGGTAGCCCGGCAGGTCCGCGAACCGCTCGTCAGGGGTGCGCAGGACGTGGTCGGGGGTGCTGGCGAGAGTGCTCACGCAGGCCAGTCTGTCGGCCCGGCGGTCTAAGGTCGCCACGTGATCTCCGGATGAGCAAGATGGACGACCTGCGCGCCATGCGCGAGGCCAAGTACGCCGCCACCACACGGCGCGCTGCGGTGGCCGGCCCGCCGGCGCCGGTCGCCCCCGCGGCACCTGACGCACCCGCTCCCGCCACGGCTGCGCGCCCGGCGAGGAAGCCGGCAAAGAATCCGGCGCCGCCAGCGGAGCCGGCGCCCGCAGCCGGAGGGGCGCTCTGCGGGCACCGCGCGATCAGCGGCCGCACCTGCACCCGCGAGCACGGCCACGCCGCGAAGAGCCACCGCTACGCCTGAGCATCCCCCACGACGTCATCCGGGCGGGACGTCCGCTTGTCCGCGACGGATGACGTCCCGGGCGGCGTCAGGCCGACGACTCCCCGGCGTACGCCGCACCCACGCCGCGCTCCAGTCCCCACACGACGGCCTGCGCGCGGCGGGACACGCCCATCTTGCGATACGCGCCGCGGATGTAGGTCTTCACCGTGTTGACCGTGAGGTAGAGCTCGGCGGCGATCTGCTGGTTGCTGTAGCCGCGGCACAGCAGCGCCAGCACGTCGCTCTCCCGATCGCTGAGACGGGCCAGGTCCGGGTGCTCCCAGGACACGGTCTCAGCGGTGGACGGGGTGGCGCCGATCACGGCCCCCAGCGCCGAGCGCAGCTCGTCCTGGGTCGAGGAGAGGTGCACGAACCGCCTGATGCCGCTGGATCGCACCGGCTCGATCGCCAGCCCGCCCCTGTCCCAGCCGTAGCTGAGCAGGGCGACGTGTCGCCCGAGGTCGCGCAGCATCATCACCCGGTCGAGGCCGACGACCGTCGGCGCCGCGATCATCACCACGTCGAGGTCGCGCACGTCGCCGGCAGCGGGCAGCTCGTGGCC
>WLIH01000257.1 GCA_009702305.1 Actinomycetota bacterium
CGACGGCACCGGCGACTCCGTCTCTCCTCCGACCAACTCGGAGGGCACGGACGACGCCGCCGCCGAGGTCGAGGAGTCGCGGTCTTCGCCGTCCGTGCCCGTCACGGCGAAGAGCAGGCGGCACCTGCCCCTGTGGCAGGAGACAGGTCTGCTCGTGGTCATCGCGGTGGTCCTGGCCGTCGTGGTCAAGGCCTTCTTCGTGCAGGCCTTCTACATCCCGTCCGAGTCCATGGAGCCGGGTCTGGTCGAGAACGACCGGATCCTGGTCCAGAAGGTCTCCTACTGGTTCGGCGGCGAGCCCGAGCGCGGCGACGTCGTCGTCTTCGAGGACCCGGGCGGCTGGCTGCGCGGCGACGAGATCCAGGAGCCGGGCAACCCGTTGACCTCGGCGTTGGCCAAGATCGGCCTCTACCCCAGCGGTGGCCACCTGGTGAAGCGCGTCATCGGCGTTGCCGGCGACGTGATCAAGTGCTGCGACGACGAGGGCCGGATCAGTGTCAACGGCGTGGCCCTCGACGAGGACGACTACGTCCTGGACGAGAAGAACATCCCCTGCCGCGGTCCGATGACCGGCAGCTGCAACTGGACGGCCGGTCCGGTGCCGGACGGCCACATCTTCGTGATGGGCGACAACCGCGGCCACTCCGCCGACTCGACGGTGCACCTGTGCCTGCCCGACGAGACCGACTGCGTGCCCGGTGACGAGTTCGTGCCGATCGACCTGGTCGTCGGCAAGGTCTTCCTGCTGCTGTGGCCGCGCGACCGCTTCGGCTTCCTGGACCGACCCGACACGTTCGCGGACATCCCCGACGCCAAGTAGCCGGTCGCGCCGATGAGCCAGCTGCCGCGAGGGGCGACCGTACGCCGCGACGCCGGCCTCTACGGCTACGAGCGTGCGCTGCGCCGTCACGGCATCGAGCCGATCGCCGGCGTCGACGAGGCCGGGCGCGGCGCCTGCGCCGGACCCCTCGTCGCCGGCGCGGCGATCCTGCCTGCAGGGCGAGCCGGCGTCATCCCCGGACTCGCGGACTCCAAGCTCCTCAGTGAGAAGGCACGCGAGCGCTGCTACGACCAGATCGTGCGGCGTGCGGTCGCGTGGTCGGTGGTCGTCGTCTCGCACGAGGAGTGCGACCGCCTCGGCATGCACGTCGCCAACATCGAGGCGCTGCGTCGGGCCGTCGCGCTGCTGGAGGTGCCGGCGGCCTACGTCCTCACCGACGGGTTCCCCGTCGACGGGCTCGGTGTCCCGGGCCTCGCCGTGTGGAAGGGCGACCGGGTCGCGGCCTGCATCTCGGCGGCGTCGGTGCTCGCCAAGGTCACTCGCGACCGGATCATGACCGACCTCGACGCCGACTGGCCGGCGTACGACTTCAAGACCCACAAGGGCTACATCACCGAGGTCCACACGGCGGCGCTCGAGCGGCACGGGCCCTCCCCGGTGCACCGGATGCGCTTCGTCAACGTCCGACGCGCCGCCGGCCTCGAGCCGGCCCCGACGGGCTCGGACTAGAGTCGTCACCGTGAGCGCCGAGGACCTCGAGAAGTACGAGACCGAGATGGAGCTGACGCTCTACCGCGAGTATCGCGACGTCGTCGGCATCTTCAAGTACGTCGTCGAGACCGACCGCCGCTTCTACCTGTGCAACCAGGTCGACGTGAAGGCGCGCACCGAGTCGGGCGACGTCTTCTTCGAGGTGTCGATGAGCGACGCCTGGGTGTGGGACATGTATCGGCCCGCTCGCTTCGCCAAGAGCGTCAAGGTGCTGACGTTCAAGGACGTCAACGTCGAGGAGCTCAACCCTTCGGACATAGATCCGCCGAAGACGTAGTCCGAACGGACTATCTTCGCGTCACGATCGGGACCCGGGCGCGTCTCATCCGCGTACGCTGTTCATTTGAGTGCGGGATTGGGCCGCGCTCTCATTCCGAGGTGGTCGTCGATGTTCGGTGGAGGGGCGCGACACCGCGAGCAGCGGGGCGCTGCCGCGGTGGAGTTCGCGTTGATCGCACCGCTGCTGCTGCTCCTCGTCTTCGGCATCATCAGCTACGGCTACATGCTGAGCTTCCGCCAGGCCTTGAGTCAGGGAGCGAGCGAGGGGGCCCGCGCGGCCGCCGTCACGCTCGGCACCGTGGGCGGCACCCAGCAGGTCGACGCCGCCCGGGCCGCGCTCAACCAGTCGCTCTCGAGCTACGGCATCACCTGCGTCGGCACCAACCTGCGCCGCAACAACGCCACCGTCGGCACCTGTGCGGTCACCATCGCGACCTGCACCAACAACGCCGCCCGCAAGTGCGCGACCGTGAGCGTCGACTACCTCTACAAGGACAACGCCCTCACCCCGACGTTCCCGGGTCTGGGCATCGTGATGCCGACGCACCTGGGCTACACCGCCGTCGCGGAGGTGAGCTGAGATGTGGCTGGTGCGCGGCCGAGCGCGTGAGCGCGACGAGCGAGGCGCGGTCGCCGCCTTCGTCGCGGTGCTGCTCAGCGTGCTGCTCGTCTCGGCGGCGTTCGCCGTCGACCTCGGGCGCCAGCGCGTGGTCCGTTCGGACATGCAGTCGCTCGCCGACGTCGTCGCCCTGGACATGGTCCGGCAGCTGCGCGGTCGCTACGCCATGGACATCGAGGGCGACTCGACCTGGCAGCAGGCCCTCGCCAAGAGCGTCGCGCGCAACGGCTCCACCCTCGGCTCGACGCCCAACGTCCAGGTCGAGCTCGGTGTCGTCGACGCGACCGGCGCCTTCACGCCGGTGGGCGGCGAGGCCAAGCCGGACGCCGTCCGGGTGAGCGCGAGCAGCACCATCAACTTCGCCTTCGTCCCGGGCCAGGGCGGGGCCACCCGCACCGCCGTGGCCGCGACCGAGCCTGTCGCGTGCTTCAAGATGGGCTCCTACGCGCTGGACCTGAACTCCGGCAACTCGGCGATCCTCAACTCGCTGATCAACGACGCGCTCAACCTGTCCGCCATCAGTTACGACGGCCTCTCCAACGCCTCGGTCTCGCTGCTGGGCCTGGCCACCGAGCTCAACGCCGGCAGCGTCGACGGCCTGCTGGCCCTGCCCTCGCTCTCGCTGGGCACCTACTACGCCGCGGCGGCCACCGTGCTGCAGCGCGAGGGCGGTGAGACCGCCGACGTGCAGCTGCTCCAGGCGCTGTCGCTGCAGGTCGCGTCGCTGCCCAACGTCGCGGTGTCCCAGATCCTGTCGCTGAGTCCCGGGGCGGACTCGGCGCTGGCGACCTCGGTCAACCTGCTCGACTTGGTCGCGACCAGTGCCCTCGTCTCCAACGGCAGCAGCGCGCTGGCCCTGCCGAACCTCAGCGTCGGTCTCGGGCTCACGAGCCTCAGCTCGTCGCTCTCGGTCATCGAGAAGGCGCGGGAGGGCTGTGGTCCGGTCAACAAGGCGACGGCCAGCACCTCGCAGGTCTCGCTCAGCCTCGGCGGCACCCTCGTCGGCTTGCCGGCGATCCTCGGCACCACCGCCACCGCCTCGATGACGCTGTCGGTGCAGGCGGCCTCGGCCAACGGCACGCTGATCGACGTCTCGTGCGGCACGTTCGCCGCCGGCAGCCCGGACACCGAGACCGTCGCCGTCGGCGACGGGTTGGTGACCCTCAACCTGCAGGTGCCGATCGTGCTCAAGGTGCTCGGTGTCACGGTCCTCTCGGGCACGGTGAAGGTGCAGACGACCCCGCCGTTGGCGCCGTCCAACGCGTGGATGAACTTCCCGAGCCTCGCGAGCTACAGCACGAAGTACCCCACCGGCTCCGGCAACGTCGGCCTGACCGGCGTCACCGTCGACACCTCGGACCTCAGGCTGATCGGCCTGCCGATCGGTCTGACGCTCAACGGCCTCACCAGCGGCATCCTCAGCGGGATCGTCAACCCGCTGATCGGCCGGCTCGACAGCGTCCTGCTCTCGCCGCTGCTCGGCGTGCTCGGCGTCCAGGTGAGCGGCGCCGAGGTCTACGGCGTCCCGCGTCCCAACTGCGACCACGGCGCTCTGCGCCAGTAGTGGCCGGCGCTCTGCGCCAGTAGTGGCCGGCGCTCTGCGCCAGTAGTGGGCCGTCAGTCCTCCACAGCCCGGTCTCGGGCCGGTCCGTCCTCAGGTCCGGACCGCCCACGTCCCTGCCTGGCCGTCCGCGTCGACCCTGGACGCAGGAGGTCACGATGACGACAGCAGCAAGCAGACAGGCCCTCGGGGCGTACGGCGAGGCGGTGGCGCTGCGCCACCTGCTCCACGCGGGTCTCGAGCTCGTCGAGTCCAACTGGCGCTGTGCCGAGGGCGAGATCGACCTCGTGCTCCGGGACGGCGAGGTGCTGGTGGTCTGCGAGGTCAAGACCCGCTCGAGCACCGGCGCGGGCACGCCGCACGAGGCGATCACCGCGGTCAAGCTCGACCGGCTGCGACGCCTCGCCGAGGCCTGGCAGGTCGAGCGGGGGGTGCGAGCCCGCGAGGTGCGCCTCGACCTGGTCGCCGTGCTGAGACCCCGGCGCGGAGCGGCCGTCGTCGACCACGTGCGGGGGCTGGCCTGATGCCCTTCGCGACCGCCCGCACGGTCTCGCTGCACGGAGCCCTGGGTCACCTGATCGACGTGCAGGTCGACGTCTCGCCTGGCCAGGTCGGCACGACCCTCGTCGGACGTCCCGACACCTCGTTGCAGGAGTCCCGCGACCGCTGCCGGATGGCGATCATCAACTCCGAGCTGCCGTGGCCCTCGACCAAGCGGATCACCATCCTGCTGGCGCCCGCTGACCTGCTCAAGCGCGGCACCCACTTCGACCTGAGCATCGCGGTCGCCCTGCTCGCGGCCCACGGTCACCTCCCGGTCGAGTCGCTCGACGGATGCCTGTTCGTCGGGGAGCTGGGGCTCGACGGCGCCCTGCGGTCGGTGCCGGGCGTGCTCCCGATGGTGCTGGCCGCC
>WLIH01000258.1 GCA_009702305.1 Actinomycetota bacterium
AGGGCGCGCAGCACCAGGTCGCGGGCGACCTCGCCGAGGGACGTGCCGCTCAGGGTGCAGGCGAACGGCATGACCGAGGTCTCGGTGGTGCCGGGGGTGATGGCCGTCTCGAGCACGACGTAGGAGCCGTCGGGGCTGACGATGAAGTCGGAGCGCGAGATGTCGGACAGGCCCAGGATGCGGTGGGCCTCGCAGGCCGCGCGACCGATCTCGGCGATGACCTCCTCGGACATCGCCGGGCGCTGCAGGCCGACGAACTCGGCGGTGTAGCGGGCGCTGAAGTCGAACTCGTGACCCTTCTCGTACTCCACCGCCACCGGGGTGAGCGCCTGCAGGCCGTCGTCGGTCTCGATGCACACCACGCTGACGTCGATGCCGTCGTGGAAGCGCTCGATCAGGGCGTCGTCGCAGTAGGCGTAGGTGCCAACGAGCGCCGAGGGCAGCGCGGCCAGGCCGTCGACGCCGGTCACGCCGAGGGCGCTGCCGCCGCGGGTGGGCTTGACGACGACGCGGGTGCCGAGGCGGTGCATCACGTGCTCCATGAGCGCGGAGGCGCCGACGTCGCGGAAGGTCTGGGCCGACAGCCCGACGCTCTCCGGGACGGGTACGCCGGCGCGGCGCAGCAGCTCGCGGGCCGCGCCCTTGTCCCACGCGACCCGGCAGGCGCGGCTGCGCGACCCGACGTACGGCAGGCCGATCAGCTCGAGCAGCGTCTGGATCTCGCCGTCCTCGCCGAGCTGGCCGTGCAGGGCCGGCAGGGCGGCGCAGACCTTGTCGTGCTCGAGCGCGTGCAGCAGGTTGCGGTCGAAGTCGTAGGCGTGCGCCTCGACGCCGATCGCGCGAAGCTCACGGACCAGGTTGCGCCCGCTGGCCAGCGACACGTCGCGCTCGTGGCTGAGGCCGCCCGCGATGACGGCGATGGGTCCGGTGAGCTCCTCGGTCATGACACGAGCGTCCCACACGCCGGCCGGGGCGAGGATCAGCGGCACCGCTGGACGAGATCGAGGTGCGCCTGGACCAGCGGCGCGAGGGTCGAGAAGGCGTCGAGCGACACGTTGCCGCGGTAGTCGGCCGGCACCGTCAGGCTGATCCGCGGCCGGTAGCCGACCGCCGTGGCGGTCAGTGTGCGCGACTCGTCCTTGTACTCCGCCTCAGGGAAGAACCACCCCACGCCGAGGATCTGGTCGCAGCGGGAGAACTCGTCGAAGTCGTCGGGTACGCCGACGCCGCAGCTCAGCGTCAGCCCGTCGTCGCCCCACGCGGCCGCCGGCGCGTCAGCGGGCGTGATCTCGTGCGACTCGAGGCCGGCCAGCGTCGCGGGCAGCGAGTCGAGCAGGGCCGTGCACGCGGCCTGGTCGTCGGCGGACAGCTCCGGTGAGGCGACCTCCACGGGACCCGCGCTGCACCCGACCAGCGAAGCGAGCACCAGCGCACCGGGCAGTGCGGACATGACGGCGCCCCGGGTCCGCAGGGACCCGGGGCGCCGACGCGGCAGTGGCGTCACTCAGATGTGGACGACCGGGCAGGTCAGCGTGCGGGTGATCCCGTCGATGGTCTGCACCTTCGCCACGACGAGCTTGCCCAGCTCGTCGACGTTGCGGGCCTCGGCGCGCACGATGACGTCGTACGGGCCGGTGACATCCTCGGCGAGCGTGACACCCTTGACCTGCGCGATGGCAGTGGCGACCTCGGCGGCCTTGCCGACATCGGTCTGGATCAGGATGTAGGCCTGGACGACCATGGTGGTTCTCCCTCTAGCAGCTGCGTTGCTGGTGCGAGCTCTGGCTGCGCGGATCTGCTCCGCGCAGGTGTGACTCGGGTCAACCTACCGCGCGCCGGGTGTGTGTCCATACTCGGAGCCGGCCGTCGAGGTGGTGGGATGGCGTCATGGCGTTCCCACCCGACGCGACCCTCGGCGACGCAGGCGAGTTCGGCCTGATCGCCGCCCTCACCGACCTCTTCCCCCAGGGGGAGCAGGTGCTCGTCGGTCCGGGCGACGACGCCGCCGTGCTCCGGGTGCGCACCGGTCACGTCGTCGTCTCGACCGACCTGATGGTCGAGGGCCGCCACTTCCGCCGGGAGTGGTCCAGCGCCCGCGACGTCGGTCACCGCGCGGCAGCGCAGAACATCTCCGACATCAACGCGATGGGAGGCACCGCGACCTCGCTCACGATCGGCCTCGGTGCGCCGGCGGACCTGCCGGTGCAGTGGGCGCTCGACTTCGCGTCCGGCTTCGCCGAGGAGTGCGCGAGCGTCGGGGCGAGCATCGTGGGCGGTGATCTGACCCGCGCGGACCAGGTCGTCATCGCCGTGACGGTGCTCGGTGCGTGCACGGTCGCGCCCGTCCTGCGCTCGGGCGCCGAGCCGGGCGACGTCGTCGCCCTGGCTGGGCGCCAGGGCTGGGCGGCCGGGGGACTGGCGGTGCTCGGACGCGGCTTCCGCTCGCCGCGCGTGCTGGTGGAGGCCTACCGGCGCCCGGAGCCGCCGTACGCCGAGGGACCGGTCGCCGCCGAGGCCGGGGCGACGTCGATGATCGATATCTCTGACGGGCTGCTCGCCGAGGCCGGCCACCTCGCGCGGGCCTCGGGGGTGGCGATCGACGTGCGGACGGCGTCGTTCGACATCGCGGAGCCGCTGCACGCGGTCGGCGCCGCGCTCGGAGCCGATCCGCTGCAGTTCATCCTCGGCGGGGGAGACGACCACGCGCTGCTCGCGACCTTCTCCGACGTGGCGTCGGTGCCGCCGAGGTGGAGCGTGGTCGGGGCCGTGCTCGATGGCGAGGGAGTCACGGTCGACGGCGCGTCCTACGACGGCCCGACCGGGTGGACCCACTTCTGAGCGCCCGGACGCTCCGGTGACGCAGAGAGGCCGTCACCCGTAGGTGACGGCCTCTCCGGCATGCTCCCGGTGGTGCTGGTCTTGCGTCAGCGAGTGACCTTGCCGGCCTTGAGGCAGCCGGTGCACACGTTGAGGCGCTTGGGGGTGCCGTTGACCGTGGCACGGACGCGCTGGATGTTGGGGTCGAAGCGGCGCTTCGTGATCTTGCGCGACCACGGCCGGTTGTTGCCGAAGCCAGGCTTCTTGGCGCAGATGTCGCAGACGGCAGCCACCGTGTACTCCTGAAAAGTCGATGTTGGTTCGAAGTCCGGACCGAGTCCGGCGGGCCCGAGCGAGCGGGCAACCGGACAAGAGTAACCGAGCCACGCGGACGGGGCGAATCGGCCGACGTGCGCTGTCGGCGTGATGCCCTAACCTCTCACCTACTCGTCCTCCGACGGCCGCGTTGGCGGCCTCGACCCCCCGGCCCCCGATCCACGAGGCAGGCGATGGAAGCACCCGGCACCGGCGGCGGCGTCCAGCTCGCCGTCGTCCTGCGCTTCGTCGACATCGCCACCGACGCGCTCGAGGCGGCGCGCGAGGAGATCGACGCGCTCAACGTCTATCCCGTCCCCGACGGCGACACCGGCACGAACATGTACCTCACCATCTCGGCGGCCCGCGACGCGCTGCGTCGTGCGCTGGACGAGGTGGCGCCTGGCTCGGAGCCGGCGCTCCCGACGGTGCTGGCCGCCCTCGGTCGCGGGGCGCTCCTCGGTGCGCGCGGCAACTCCGGCGTCATCCTGAGCGAGATGCTGCGCGCGGTCTGCCGTCGACTCTCCGAGGCCACGCCCGACCAGCGCAACGTGGTCGTGCTCGCCGACGCCTTGCACCTGGCCACGGAGGCGAGCTACGCCGCCGTGGAGGTGCCGGTCGAGGGCACCATGCTCACGGTCGCCCGTGCCGCCTCCGAGGCGGCCGTCGCGCTGGCCGCTGATCCCGACGCCCGCGGGCGCGACGTCTTCAGCGCGGCTGCGGCGGCCGCGCGCGCAGCGCTCGAGGCCACGCCGGGTCAGCTCGCCGCCCTCCGCGACGCCGGGGTGGTCGACGCGGGCGGGCGCGGCTACTCCGTCATCCTCGACGCCGCCGACACCGCCATGACCGGCCGACGACCTGTCCCGGTCACCACCCGTTTCGGACGTCACCTGATCCCGGTGCCGCAGCGCCCGCTGCCGCAGCCGGGCCACGACCTGAGCGAGGGCGGGCCGGCGTACGAGGTGATGTACCTGCTCGACGCGCCCGCGGACCGCATCGGGCGGCTCCGCTCCAGCCTCGCCGCCCTCGGCGACTCCCTCGTGGTCGTCGGCGACGAGGAGCTGTGGAACGTCCATGTGCACGTCGACGATGTCGGCGCCGCGATCGAGGCCGGCATCGAGGCGGGGCGTCCACACCGCATCCGGGTCACCCACTTCGCCGACGACGGGTCGACGCGCGAGCAGCCCGAGACGCCGCGCACGGGGCGGCGCGTCGTCGCCGTCGCGGCCGGCCCGGGGCTGCGCGAGCTCTTCGAGGAGGCCGGCGCGGTCGTGGTCGACGGCGGCCCGGGTCGGCGCCCCTCCACCGGCCAGGTGCTCGACGCGATCGTCGGCTGCGCCGGGGCCGAGGTGATCGTGCTGCCCAACGACGGTGACTCGCTGCGGGTCGCCCAGCTCGCGGCGAGCACCGCGGTCGCCGACCACGGCGTACGCGTGGCTGTCATCCCGACCTACGCCCAGGTCCAGGGCCTCGCGGCGATCGCCGTCCACGAGCCGGGCCGTGGGTTCGACCAGGACGTCCTCGAGATGACCGCGACAGCGCGGCACACCCGCACCGGCGCCGTCACCCTCGCGGCTCGCCAGGCGATGACGATGGCCGGGCCGTGCGAGCCTGGCGACGTGCTGGGGGTGATCGCGGGCGACTTCGCGGTCGTCGGCCAGGACGAGTACGCCGTCGCCACCCAGGTCCTCGACCGGCTGCTCGGCGGCGGCGGCGAGCTGGTGACCATCGTCGCCGGCCACGACGACGTCGAGGGGGTGCTCGCCACCCGGTGCGCCGCCTGGGTCGAGG
>WLIH01000259.1 GCA_009702305.1 Actinomycetota bacterium
AGCGCGGCGATGTAGGCGCCGAGGGTGTGCTCGGCGTTGTCATGGCTGGCGCCGCGGTGAGCGACGACCTGGGGCCTCATGCACCGATTTCACCAGAGTCGTCACCTGTTCGGGTGACGTGTCCGTGAACTCGGACGACCGAGGTCAGGCCTGGTCGCGTAGGTAGCGCCCGAAGTGCGGCACCGTGAAGGCGATCCGACCGCGCTCCCCGGAGTAGATCAGGCCCTTCTTGAGCAGCGCGTCGCGCGCGGGCGAGAGCGACTGGGGCTTCTTGCCGAGCACGGCCGCGACGTCGGCGGTGGCGACCGAGCCGACGGCGTCGGGCTCCTCGACCAGCTCGACCGCGGCGTCCGCCATCGCCCGCAGGTAGTCGCGCTCCGCCGGTGTCGCCCGCTCGTAGCGCGAGCCGAAGAAGCCGACCGCCAGCTCGCGCTCGGCCTCCGGTGCGGCCACGGCGACGTCCTGCGCGGTGATCGGCGAGCGGGGCGCGAGGTCCCAGACCGTCTTGCCGTAGGCCTGGATGAAGTACGGGTAGCCGCCGGTGGCGACGTACATCGCGGCGAGCGCGTCGGGGGTGTACGCCGCCTCCTCGTCGCGCGCCGGGGCGGCCAGCGCCTGGTCGGCCGCGTCGCGGTCGAGGCGGTCGATGCGCTGGTAGGCGAAGAGACGCTCGGAGTAGGACTTGCTGGCCGAGAGCACGGCCGGCAGGTGCGGCAGGCCGGCGCCGACCACGATGACCGGCAGGCCCGACTGGCTGATCTCGTGGCAGGCCGCGCAGAGCGCGGACACGTCGGCCGGGCCGAGGTCCTGCATCTCGTCGAGGAAGATCGCGACGCCCTTGCCGACGTCGGCCGCCAGGCCGCCGACGTCGCCGAGGAGCTCCACCAGGTCGATCTCGATGTCGCCGGAGTCGGCTCGCCCGCGCGCGGCCGGCACGTCGATGCCCGGGCTCCACCGGTCCTTGAGCCGCGCGTCCGGCCCGGCGTCGCGCTGAGCGAAGGCGCGCAGCACCCCGAGCACCTGGTCGACCTGGTCCTGCTCGGGGTGGCCGAGCTCGCGCACCGCCTGGTGCAGCGCCGAGGAGAGCGGTCGGCGCAGCGGCTGGTCGGGCCGGGCCTCGAGCTTGCCGGTGCCCCACCCCCGGCGTACGGCCGCCGAGCGCAGCGCGTTGAGCAGCACGGTCTTGCCGACGCCGCGCAGTCCGGTCAGCACCAGCGAGCGCTCGGGTCGACCCTTGGCCACCCGCTCGAGGACGATGTCGAAGGCCCGCAGCTGCTCGTCGCGACCCGCCAGCTCGGGTGGGCGCTGGCCCGCGCCGGGGGCGTAGGGGTTGCGGACCGGGTCCATGCGAGCACCGTATCGACCCGTCTAGCAGATTCCATAGACACTCCCTGACCCGTCGGAGGGGGCGCCTAGACTGCGGCCATGCCGGAGCTGCCCGAGGTGGAGGCGCTGGCCCTCGACCTGACGGGCCGGCTGAGCGGTCGTGCGATCGTCGCGATCCACGTGGCGCAGTTCAGCGCGCTCAAGACCTTCGACCCGCCGCTGCGCGCGCTCGAGGGAGCGCTGGTGGACGGGGTGAGCAGGCACGGCAAGTTCCTCGACATCGACGCCTCCGGCACCCATCTCGTGCTGCACCTCGCGCGCGCCGGCTGGATCCGCTGGCGCGACGAGGTGCCGACCATCCCGCCCAAGCCGAGCATCAAGTCGACCCTGGCGGTCCGCGTCGTGCTCGACGACCAGTCCGGGCTCGACATCACCGAGGCCGGCACCCGCAAGAGCCTGGCCATGTACGTCGTGCGCGACGCCCTCGACGTGCCCGGCATCGCGAGCCTGGGGCCCGACCCGCTCACCGACGACTTCACCCCCGAGGTGCTCGCGGGCATCCTGGCCAGCGAGGGTCGCAAGCAGCTCAAGGGCGTGCTCCGCCATCAGGGCACGATCGCCGGCATCGGCAACGCCTACTCCGACGAGATCCTGCACGCCGCCCGGATGTCGCCGTACAAGCCGGCCAACAGCCTCGAGGCCGACGAGCTCGCGATCCTCTACGCCGCCATCCGCACCACCGTCGGCGACGCCGTCGAGCGCTCGCGCGGACTCGCCGCGAGCGAGCTCAAGGGCGAGAAGAAGTCCAACCTCGCGGTCCACGGACGCACCGGCCAGGCCTGCCCGGTCTGCGGCGACACCGTGCGCGAGGTCAGCTTCGCCGACTCCAGCCTGCAGTACTGCGCGACCTGCCAGACCGGCGGCAAGCCTCTGGCCGACCGCCGGATGAGCAAGCTGCTCAAGTGATCCACGAGAGGACACCATGATCCCCACCGTCTCCATCGACGGCGTCCCCGACCCGCTGCCCGAGGGCCTCGCGGTGCTCGACGTGCGCGAGCCCGTCGAATGGGCGCACGGCCACATCGACGGCGCGGTGCACATCCCGCTGATGGACCTGCCCTCGCGGCTCGACGAGGTGCCGGACGGTCAGGTGCTGGTGGTCTGCAAGGTCGGTGGCCGCTCGGGCCAGGCGGCGGGCTACCTGCTGCAGCAGGGGCTCGACGTGGTCAACCTCGACGGCGGCATGCTCGACTGGGAGGCGGCCGGTCGCCCGATGGTGAGCGACACCGGCCAGCCTCCCCAGGTCGTCTGAGCCCAGGTCGTCTGAGCCCAGGTCGTCTGAGCCAGGTCGTCTGAACCAGCGGTCAGGAGGCGTCGGCGCTCGGCAGTCCGAGGGCGTCGGCGCAGGTCTCCGAGACGTACGACGTGAAGGCCAGGAGGTCGGTGGTGTCCTTCTCGGTGAAGGCGTTGCCGAGCTCGGTGAGCTCCTCCTCGCTCTCGGCGTCGTTAATGGAGTCCACGATCAGCTCGTAGCCGGCCACCGCGTCGTCGGGCATGTCGTCGGGGACGCCGACCGAGGACAGCTTGTCGATCGCATCCTTGGCGGCCGCGAGGTCGTCGCCGCCGGCGGCCACGATCTCGCCGTACGCCGTGCAGAACTCACTCGACGAGCCGTCGCCCGAGGGCGCCTCGGTGTCGTCGCTCCCGGGCTCGCCGTTGTTGATGCTCGCCGAGGCGCTGGGCGTGTCCCCGGACGTGCTGTCGTCTGCGCTGCTGTCGTCACTGCCGCCGCAGGCGGTCAGCGCACCGGCGGTCAGCAGGAGGCTCGCAGCCAGTCCGGCGGAGCGGAGGGCGAGGTGAGGGACACGGGTCACGGGATTCTCTTTCCACTGGAGGTAGGTCGATCGTCTCGCGTCCACCCTGCCCCATCGACGGTGGGGTCACGCGAAGGCGGCCGGCAACGGCACCAGCAGCGCGTCGGCGAGCCGGCGCAGGTAGTCGGCGCGCGCGACCTCGACGACGCCGAGGCTGGCGAGGTGGTCGGTGCGCCACTGCACGTCGAGCACCCGCCGACCGACGTGCTCGTCGGCGAGCAGGTCGACCAGACCGAGCAGCGCGACCTTGGAGGCGTCGGTGACGTGGTGGAACATCGACTCCCCGGCGAACAGCCCGCCGATCGCGATGCCGTAGAGCCCGCCGACCAGGACGCCGTCGCGCCAGGCCTCGACCGAGTGCGCCCACCCGAGCCGGTGCAGGTCGGCGTAGGCCGTGCGGATGTCGTCGTCGATCCAGCCGGAGTCGCGCCGCGGGTCGGCGCAGGCGGCGAGCACGTCCTCGAACGCCGAGTCGACGCGGATCTCGAAGTCCCGTGCCGCCCGCCGCAGGGACCGCGAGACCCGCAGGCCGTCCAGCGGCAGCACGCCTCGCTGCACCGGGCAGAACCAGTACATCGGGTCGCCGGGGGTGCCCGACGGCATCGGGAAGAGACCGCGCCGGTACGCCGCCAGCAGCGTGCCCGGCCCCAGGTCGGCGCCGATGCCGACCAGGTCGTCGAGCTCGTCGTAGCGCTCGGGGTCGCCGAAGGACCACGGGCTCGGCGGCGGCTCCACGGGCATGCACCGACCGTAATGGGCGCTCCGTAGGATCGTCGCCATGAGTGTCCGTCGCACCGTCGCCACCCGGATCGGCCAGCAGCTCGCGCCGAAGATGACCGAGATCGCCCCCGGGATGACCTCGTCGTTCGTGCGCGAGGCGCTGCACCGCGCGATCGCGGGCGTCGGTCCGCTGCCCGCGGCCGCCAAGGCCGCCGACGCCCAGCTCAAGGAGCAGGCGGGCGACGTGGAGAAGGCGATCCACGAGGTGATCGAGAACCACGTGCGCTTCGCCGGCGCTCAGGGCTTCGTCACCAACATCGGCGGCGTGGTCACCGGCATGGTCACGATCCCGGCCAACATCACCGGCCTCGCGCTGGTGCAGTGCCGGATGATCGCGGGCATCGCCCACCTGCGCGGCTACGACCTCGACGACCCCCGGGTGCGCAACGCCATCCTGGGCTGCCTGATGGGCGAGGACACGGTCAAGCGGCTGGTCAAGAAGCGGCAGCTGCCCGCCCACCCCGCCGACCTCGCGACCGGCCCCGCCCACGACGAGGCGCTCTCGCGCACCATCACCACCGAGGTCGCCGCCGACCTCGTCTCGCGGGTCGCCGGCAAGCGCCTCGCGGTGACCGTCGGGCGCCGTGTCCCGGTGGTGGGCGGCGTCGTCGGCATGAGCGCCGACGGCTACGCGACCTGGAAGATCGGCCGCTACGCCGAGCGCGAGCTCCGGCCCCTGACGACCCGGTAGCCCTTGAGCAGCCGGCGTCCGAGCTGACCGTCCTGGAGCCGGCGGACCAGCTTGGCGCGCAGTCGGTACGTCGGTCGCAGGTAGGAGCGCTCGAGCGCGCGGTGCGCCTCGTGCAGCTCGCTGGCGAGGCGGTCCTGCTCGCGGCGCACGGCGGCGTTGTCGATGAGCAGCGCCTTGATCGCGTCGACCGCGGCTGCTGCGACCTGGGTCTCGGAGGGGGCGTCCGGGTCGGCCCA
>WLIH01000026.1 GCA_009702305.1 Actinomycetota bacterium
CGGTCATGGCGGCGACTCTAGTGTCGGTCCCGGGACACTAGAGTCGCCGCCAGACATCAGCCACGCACGCCCCGGAGGACACGCATGGATCGGCAGCACCCGAGGTCCGTCGTCGCTGCGACGGGACTGCTGCTGCTGCTCGTGCTGCTCGGCGGCATCACCGCCGTGCTGACCGGCGTGCTGCAGGACGACCTCATCCTCAACTGGGCCCAGGGGCACCGCTCCGCCCGCGAGATCCTCGAGCTGCAGGGGCTGGACTACCTCAAGGAGGAGCAGCCCATCGCGGTGCCGCAGTTCTTCCCCGTGGCGTCGGTGCTGTTCGTGGTCGTCGCGTCCCTGCTCGGGGTGCTGCTCGCGTTCTTCCGCGGTGGCCACGGGTGGGCGCGCCTGTCCCTCACCGGCCTGGTCGCGATGACGGCCGTCGCGACGGTGAGCGGCATCCGCGTCAGCCCGCCGCTGGTCTTCGAGGTGCTGTCCTACGTGTCGATCGTGGTCGCGGTGGCGGTGCTGGTGGCGCTGTGGCTGCCGTCGACCAGCGCCTTCCTGCGCGCGCAGGACTGAGTCCGGGCGCGGCCTGACGGCCCGGCCTTGACGCACTGTCGGTGCTGAGGTGTACCTTGAGATTGTTCGAACACGCGTTCGAACAATCCGGCGGGGACGACCTCGACCCCCGTCCCCGCCGGAGCCCGGGCAGATGACGGGCAGTCCCTGCGGGTCGGTGCGGGTCGACGAGGAGCTGACATGACGTCACTGACGAGCACGGACCACCCTGACCAGCGATTCGCCCACCCGTCGGCGCTGCCGGCCACGACCCTGTCCTATCTGGCTCGCTCCGCGGAGTCGCTGGCCGAGGCGATGGCGAGCCCCGACGTGCCGTCGAGGTATGCGTGCGCCCACGTCGCCGCACTCCGCGCGGCCGCGGCTCTGCTCTCGGCGCGCGCCCAGCCGCTGCGCCCGAGCGCGCGCCGTCGTCCGCAGAAGAATGCCTGGGTCCTGCTGGCCGAGGTCGCCCCCGAGCTGGGGGAGTGGGCGCAGTTCTTCGCCGCTGGCGCGAGCAAGCGAGCCGCCGCCGAGGCGGGCTCGACGCGCGCCGTCTCCGAGCGCGAGGCCGACGACCTGGTGCGCGACGCCGACCGTTTCCTGGCCGTCGTCGAGCAGGCGCTCGGTCTGGTGCCTCATGCCGCCGTGCAGCTGCAGATCCCGCGGGCGGGCTGACGTCGATCTGCCGCTCGGTCCTCGGGTCGCCTCCGTCCTCTAGGGTTGCCGCCATGTCAGGCATGGAGCTCCCGTCGCAGCGGCGCGGAGCCGCCCGCACGGCGGTCGTCTGGGAGGCGCTGCGACCGGTCCTCGAGGCCGGCACCCCTCTCGACGTGCTCGACGTGGGTGGCGGCACCGGTGACTTCGCCGTGCGGGTCGCTGAGCTCGGTCACCGGGGCCGGGGCGTCGACCCCAGCCCGGACGCGTTGGCGGCCCTCGGTCGTCGCGCGCGCGAGCGCGGCGTCGACGTGGGCGGCCTCCAGGGCGACCTGTCCAGCCTGCTCGACGTGGTCGGCGCCGACAGCGCGGACCTGCTGCTGTGCCACGGCGTCCTCGAGCTGGCCGGCGACCCGGCCGCCGCGCTGGACACCCTGCGTGCAGCGCTGCGACCGGGTGGCACCGTCAGCCTGCTGGTCGCCCAGCGGCACGCGGCCGTCGTGGCCAGGGCCATGGCCGGTCACTTCGGCCAGGCGCTGGCGCTGCTCGACGATCCGAGCCCGATCGGTCGGTCGGGTCGACGCTTCACCGCGGCTGAGCTCGGCGCGCTGCTGGACGGAGCCGGGTTCGGCGCACCGCTGGTGCACGGCGTCCGCGTCTTCGCCGACCTGGTGCCCGGCTCCCTGCTCGACCTCGAGCCGGGGGCGACAGCCGCCCTGGTCGAGCTCGAGCGCGCCGTCTCCTCGCGCCCCGAGTACCTCCCGTTGGCGACCCAGCTCCACCTGCTCGCCACCTGAGGTCGGCGCCGGAGCACACAAAATCTCGGGAGCGCCTACCGCGAGCCGGAAGGCCTGCCTAGACTTGGCGCGTCGGCGCGACGGCGCACCGACCTGAGGCGATCTTGGAGGCACCCGTGCCGCTCTCGGAAGAGGAGCTGCGACTGCTCGAGCAGATGGAGCGCGCCCTCTCCGAGGAGGATCCGAAGTTCGCCTCGACGCTGCGCGGCACCTCGCTGCGACGGGCGGCCCGGCGCCGCGCGATCGCTGCGGGAGTCGTGTTCGTCGTCGGCATCGTGATCATGATGACGGGCGTCGTCATCGCGCTGCCTCCGGTCGGCATCGCCGGCTTCCTCGTCATGCTCGCCTCGGCCGTCGTCGGCCTCAGCGCCGTGCGCGGCCAGCAGACCGCCGGCCCGATCGACGCGGCTGCCGGTGGCTCACACCCCTCGCGCGGTTTCACCGTGCACGAGGGCGGCCGCTCCGGTCGCACGCGTCGTCCGCGTCGCTCGGGCACCTTCATGGAGCGGATGGACGCCCGCTGGCAGCGTCGTCGCGAGGACAACGGCGGCTTCTAAGCCTGATCCACCCCACGTCGCGGGGTCGGTCGTGTGCCTGCGCACGCGCCTGAGCGCGTCCAGGGGCACACGTCCCGAGCGGGCCGGGCAGGTCAGCCGACGTGGTCGACGAGCTCCCCGTCGCGGCTGACCGCCTCGGTGCGGCGCCACTCCCGGGTCAGCACCGAGCGCGGCCACCAGGCCGCCCGCCGGCGTGCTCGTGGTCCGGCTCCGGCAGCCATCGCCGCCAGGCAGGTCTCCGCGTCGTCGCGCGCGGTCACGGACGCCGCAGTGCCGGGGCGGGCGTAGCGCCGCTGCTCCAGCTCGGCGACCAGGCGCCCCAGGGCGGCCACCGCCTCCGGGGCGACCTCGGGGCCCCGGGCCGGGCGTTCGTAGGCCCACGGGTCGATCGTCGAACCGAGTTGCGCGGCGAGCTGCTCGCCGCTCTGGCGCGGTGATCGCGCCGGCGTCCAGGCGAGCCCGAGGTCGATGGCCGTGGCATAGAGCTCGGTCCACACGCCCTCGACGCCCTGGCCGAGCAGGCGCTCGCGGCGTCGCGAGCGCACCAGTCGCGGCAGCAGCAGGAGCAGCACCACCAGGGCGAGGCCCGCGACGACAGCCAGCGCCGGCAGCCACGTGGTCTGGTCGGCGTCGGCGTCGGCGGCGTCGCTGCCACGGTCCTCCGGCAGGTCCGAGCCGGCGCTGAGGCCCCGATCGGGCAGCTCGTCGTCGGCCCGACCGGTCGGGGTCGGCACGGCAGGGAGGCCGGTGTCGGGCAGGTCGACCCGGGTGTACGCCGGCACGTTGCTGGCCCGGTCGGCCGGCGTCGGCTCGAAGCGCACCCAGCCGGAGCCGGCGATGAAGAGCTCCGGCCAGGCGTGCAGGTCGTAGGCGGAGTACTCGTAGGTGTCGTCGCCGATCCGGTCTGGCCGCAGGAAGCCGACCGCGACCCGGGCGGGGATGTTGAGCTGACGCGCCATCACCGCCATCGCCGAGGCGAACTGCTCGCAGTAGCCCGAGCGGTCTCCCTCGGGGGAGAGGAAGTCCTCGAGGGCGCTGGCGCCGTTGCCCTGCTCGGCGTCCGCCAGGTCGTAGGTGAACTCGCTGCGGAACCAGTCCTGCAGAGCCACCGCCTTCTGGAAGCGGGTGGGTGCGCCGGCGGTCACCTGGGCGGCCAGGTCGCGCACGATCGGCGGCAGGCCGGGCGGGAGGGAGGTGAACTCCGAGGGCACGATGCCCGAGGACGCCGGGGCCGCAGCGAGCTCCTGGGCGCTCAGGTCGAGGTCGATGCCGGTCATCGTGTAGTCGAGGCCGGCGGTGTCGAGGTCGTCGTCGCTGGCCAGGAAGTCCAGGGTCGTCACGTCGTAGCGCCAGTCGCCGGCTGCGTCGATCCGCTCGAGCGGGCTGAAGGTCGGCAGCCACCGCGACTCGAGCTCGTCGGAGACCTGCACGGCGTACTCGAAGCGCCGGCGCGGCACGTCGGCGTCGACGCCGATCAGGGCCGGCATCACGCCCGCGGCCTGGTTGGCGGCCGGGATCTGCCGATCGCCTGAGCTCCACTGGTCGGCCGTGAAGCGGTTGAGCACCGCGATCCGCAGGTACGACGGGTCGGGGTCGTCGGTGCGGACCTGCAGCAGCGGCACGTCGGAGTCGCGGCGCAGATCGCGGCGCAGATCGGTCATCGGGTTGGAGATGTCGACCTTGCCGTCGCCACCGGGCCCGTTGCCGATGTCGAAGAGGTGCACGTCGAGCGTGGGGATCGCCAGCGGGACGGCCAGGGCCAGGCCGGTCGCGAGCACGCCGATCGCCGCGCCACTGCCTCGCACCGCACCGGTGCGACCCCCGAGCGAGGTCGAGTCGTCGCCGAGGTCCTCGCCCAGGGCTCGGCCCCAGCGCGAGACCTGCTCGGCTTCGTGCAGGTAGAGCAGCACCAGGAAGCCCGCCGCTGTCAGCGCGAAGACCCACCAGGTCAGCCCGGCGCCGAGCAGGCTCACCGGCACCGTGTAGACCGTCAGCAGCGGCAGCCCGGCCAGCGGCACCCGGCGCAGCGTGCACGCCAGCAGGTCGACGAGCACCAGGCAGCCGAGCCCGCCGGCGATCAGCAGCGGGTCCACCCCGGGCACCTCGGCCGGCACCGGCGCGGCGTACTGCTGGGCGCTGTCCGAGGCGTCGGCGAACGCCGTCAGCAGCCGGTCCCAGGCGGGCCCGACCGGCACGGGCGAGCCGCTCAGCAGCAGCGACGTCACCATCCCCGAGAGGACCACCTGCGCGGCCAGCACACCCGGAGCGGCGAATCGCCACCACCGGCACAGGGTGCCGGTGCCGGCCACCACGACGGCCACGACGAGCAGCGGCCACAGGAAGTCGCCCGGCTGCTCGGTGAAGCCGCGCCAGGACAGCATCGTCACCCAGGTGGTCGCCGCGGCGACCACGGCCATGGTGGCCGTGGTGGAGAGACTGGTCCTGGTGCGACTCATCGCTCGCCCCCGCCGACCGCGTGCACCTCGGTGTCGCGCCGGGCGGCGCGGACTCCGCTTCCTGAGCGACCGAGGTCCTGCCACACCGACTCGAGCCGGTCGCGCGGACGCAGCGTCGCCGTGCGCCAGCCCTGCTGGCCGAGCAGCGGAGCAGCGCCACCGGGTGCGCCCCCAGCGCCACCGGCACCCCACGCGTCGACGTCGACGGCCACCGCGAGCGCGGAGCCGCTGTGGGCGGCCATCCGCCGCAGCACCGGCACGTCGAGGGCATCGACCGAGCCGAGGACGGCGACGACCAGGCCGCCATTGCCCTGCTCGCTGAGCCACCCGGTCTCCAGGCGGGGCCGGGGCAGGGACTGCACGACCGCCAGCGCCTCGAGGAGGGGGGCGGAGTTCAGGTGGGCGTCGCGCTGGTGCCAGACGCTGCCGGGCTCCTCCCCGGCCGCGGTGACCAGCCGCACGCTGAAGCCGCGCTGGCTCAGGTGCAGCGCGATCGAGGCGGCCGCCGAGACCGCCGCCTCCAGCGAGGACGCGATGCCCTGGCCGCGGTGCGAGGCCGTCCGGTTGTCCAGGAAGAGGGTCGCTCGCGACTGCCAGGGCTGCTCCTCGCGACGCACCTGGAGCTCGCCGGTGCGGGCCGAGCTGCGCCAGTGCACGCGTCGCAGGTCGTCGCCTCGGCGGTAGGCCCGCACGGTGACGTCCTCGGCGCTGCCGGTGGCGAAGGCACGCGGGCGGTTGTCGCCCGAGCCCGTCCAGGCGCCGCCGAGCCCGATCGGGGGCAGTGGCACCGTGCGGGGCGTCACCGTCAGCGGCACCGTGGTCTGGAAGGCGCGCCCCAGCTCGACCAGCCCGAAGGGATCGCTCACCCGCACCGACATCGGGCCGATCTCGAAGCGACCGCGCACCTCCGAGCGCACCTGGTAGGTCACCTGCCGGCGCCAGCCGTGACCGATGCCCTCCAGCACGAAGCGGGGGCGGGTGCCGAGGACGTACGGCACCTGGTCCTCCAGGAGCAGGACGCCGCTCGGGGTGCGTCCCTCGTTGGAGAGCGTGAGGGTGACGCGAGCGGCCTGACCCGCGCCGACGAGCTGAGGGGTGACGGTGCGCACCAGCGCGAGGCGATACCTGCTGCGTCCGAGGAACGCCGCGGTGACCAGCGGCAGCACCAGCACCAGCACGCCGACCCGGGTCAGGGCGGGCTGGCCGAGCAGGACGGCGCACACGATCGCCGTGACGCCGGCGGCCACGAAGGCCCGCCCGCGCACGGTGAGACCGGCCAGTGCTTCCCGCATGCAGCGTCGCCCCCGCGCCTAGGCGCGGGCGCCCTCGGGCACCGCGACGCCGGCGACCAGGCGATCGAGGATGGCCGTGGTGGACAGTCCGCTCATCGAGGCCTCGACGCTCGGCATCAGGCGGTGGGTCAGCACCGGCCGCGCGAGCAGGTGCAAGTCGTCGGGCAGGACGTAGTCGCGGCCCTGCATGGCGGCGTACGCCTTGGCCGCCCGCACCAGGTGGAGGGTGGCTCGCGGCGAGGCGCCGAGGGTGAGGTCGTCGCTGCGGCGGGTGGCGCTGGTGAGCGCGACGGCGTAGCGCTGCACCGGGGGAGCGACGTACACCTGGCCGACGATCGCGGTCAGCTTGCGGATCTCGGACGCGTCGGTCACGGCCTCGAGGTCCTCGAGCGGTGCGGTGGAGGTGTGCGAGTCGAGCATCGCGATCTCGGCGGCCTCGACGGGGTAGCCGATCGAGACCCGGGCCATGAAGCGGTCGCGCTGCGCCTCGGGCAGGGCGTAGGTGCCCTCCATCTCGACGGGGTTCTGGGTCGCGATCACCATGAACGGCGTCTCGAGCTGGTAGGTCGCGTTGTCGACGGTGACCTGGCGCTCCTCCATGCACTCCAGCAGTGCCGACTGGGTCTTGGGCGAGGCACGGTTGATCTCGTCGCCGACCACGATGTTGGCGAAGACCCCGCCGGGGCGGAACTCGAACTCGCGGGTGTCCTGGTTGAAGACCGAGACGCCGGTGACGTCGGAGGGCAGCAGGTCCGGGGTGAACTGGATCCGGCGCACCGAGCAGTCGATGCTGCGCGCCAGCGCCTTGCTCAGCATGGTCTTGCCGACGCCGGGGACATCCTCGATGAGCAGGTGACCCTCGGCCAGCAGCACCACCAGGGCTGACGAGACGACGTCGGGCTTGCCTTCGATGACCTTCTCGATGTTCTCCCGCACCCGGGTGACGACGCGGGCGAGAGTCTCGAGGTCGGCGCCTCCGGCGTTCGCAGCATCCACGTCTGGTCCCCTTCAGGTCTCTCGTCGGGCCGGTCTCGCTCGGCTGGCCTCGGTGGCACCACCGTAAGGCGTGGTGGCAAAGGTCGGCCGCCCGCGGCAGTGCCTCTCCGACGCGCGCGCCGCGACTTTCGTTGCCCTCCACCCTCCTCCACCGGGTCCCCGCCCGTCCTCCACGGCGCTACCCGTCGGCCGTGGGTGCGGTCACGGCCGACGGCCGCCGGCCGTCGCGAGGGCCGTCGCACGTCGCTGACCTGCGCAAACAGCGCCTCGTGGGTGCGACCCGGACGGGTGGCCGGCGACCGGGCAGGTGACAGGGCGGGCGCCGGCGGATCGTCGCCGCCGACGGCTCGGGAGGGGCAGGGGAGCGGATTCGGTCGCTCCCGGGCCGTCCGAGGGGGCGAAAGTGGTTGACGGTGGAGTGAAGTGGAGTAGGGTGGGGGAAAGTGGAGGAAGTAGCCGCAGACGTGGAGGTGTGCCGTGTTCTTCATGGGCACCTACACCCCCAAGCTCGACGAGAAGGGGCGGCTGATCCTTCCGGCGAAGTTCAGGGACCGACTCGCGGAGGGGCTCGTGGTCACACAGGGGCAGGAGAAGTGCCTGGTCGTGTGGCCTGAGGACGTCTTCATGCAGGAGGCCCAGCGCGCCCAGGCGACGCCGATGACGAACAAGGACGCCCGTGACTACGCGCGTGTGCTGTTCGCCGGAGCCGAGCAGGGCACGCCCGACAAGCAGGGCCGGATCGGCATCTCGCCGGTGCTGCGCCAGTACGCCGCGCTCGAGCGCGACGTGGTCGTGATCGGCGTGATGACCCGGATCGAGATCTGGGACCCGGCGCGCTGGCTCGACTACTCGAGCGGGGCGCAGGAGAAGTTCGCCGAGCTCGACGAGCAGCCGAGCGCCTGACGGCACCCGCTCCACCGCACCACCACCGAACTCAACAGCGGATCCGCAGGGCCTGGTCTCAGCCCGCTCCCGTGCTTCTGGGGCACCTTCCCCGGCTCCAGACACACGACTTCTTCCCCGATCTGGAGCGGGCGGGGACCTGGCTCTGCGGATCCGCTCACCTCCGTGCACCACCCGTTCCGACAATCTGGGGTCGAATCCGATGAGCATCGCCACCGTCTCCGACGCGGACGCCGCGGCGCCCCGTCGGGTGCGCCACCAGGCGCGCGAAGCCGTGGCCCTGATGGCCTTCTCGGCCGGGCTCTCGGCCGCCGCGGCCGTGGCCTTCCTGCTGCTCTCGAGCCTGGGCCACTGAGGTCGGTCCGAGGATGAGCAGCCCCCGCCACGTCCCCGTCCTGCTGGACCGGGTCGTCGCACTCCTCGCGCCTGCCCTCGAGCGGCCAGGCGCCGTCCTCGTCGACGCGACCCTCGGGCTCGGCGGCCACACCGAGGCGGTCCTGACCCGCTGCGAGCTCGCGCGGGTGATCGGTGTCGACCGCGACACGGAGGCGCTGCGCCGAGCAGGCGAGCGCCTGGCGCCGTTCGGCGACCGCTTCACCGGCGTCCACGCCGTCTACGACGAGATCCCCGAGGTCCTCGCCGACCTCGGCCTGAGCCAGGTCGACGCCGTGCTCTTCGACCTCGGCGTCTCCTCCATGCAGCTCGACGTGCGCGAGCGTGGGTTCGCCTACGCCGAGGACGCGCCTCTCGACATGCGCATGGACGGCACCACCGGGCCGACCGCCGCCGACGTCCTGAACACCTACTCCGCGGCCGACCTGACCCGGGTGCTGCGCGACTACGGCGAGGAGAAGTTCGCCCGCAAGATCGCCGGGGCGATCGTGCGCCAGCGCGAGGATGCGCCGTTCACGCGCTCCGGCCGGCTGGTCGAGCTCCTGTACGCCGAGATCCCGGCACCGGCGCGGCGGACCGGGGGACACCCCGCCAAGCGGACCTTCCAGGCGCTGCGCATGGAGGTCAACGACGAGCTGGCCGTGCTGCGTCGCGCCATGCCGGCCGCGATCGACGCGATCGCCGTCGGGGGCCGCGTCGTCGTCGAGTCCTATCACTCGCTCGAGGACCGGCTGGTCAAGCAGGCCTTCACCGCGGTGACCCGCTCCGAGGTGCCGCACGACCTGCCGTTCGTGCCCGAGGGCAGCGAGCCCGCACTGCGGCTGGTCACCCGCGGCGCCGAGAAGGCCGACGAGGACGAGATCCGAGAGAACCCGCGGGCCGCCTCGGTCCGACTGCGCGCCGTCGAGCGCGTGCGGGCCAGCACCACCGGCAAGGGAGCCGCCTGATGAGCAGCCCGGCACGCATCGTCACCACCCGGGTGCCCCGGCTCGCCGAGGCGGCGGTGGAGCGGGCGCGCCTCAGCGTCGTCCCGCGTGCCCGGGCCCGCGCCGCGCGGGTCCCGTTCGTCACGCTGGTCAGCCTGCTGCTGCTCGGCGGGGTGATCGGCCTGCTGCTCTTCAACACCTCCATGCAGCAGTCCGCCTTCACCGCCACCGCCCTGGAGAAGCAGGCGACCGTGCTCTCCGCGCGCGAGGAGGGTCTGCGCAGCGAGCTCGAGGACCTGCGCGACCCGCAGGCCATCGCCGTCGTCGCCCAGCGGCTCGGCATGGTGCTGCCCGGCGCGCCGCTGCTGCTCGACCTCGCCGACGGCACGGTGCTCGGCGACCCGGCCGCGGCCACCGCGGGCAGCGCCGTGCAGCTCAACCCCCCGGTGCCGGGCCTGCCCGCCGCCCTCAACCCGCAGCCCGAGGTCAGGATCGTGCGCCCGCCCGAGGGCGTGCTGGCCGGCCAGGACGGCGCCGGCCAGGACGCGGGCGGCCAGGACGCGGGCGGTCAGGACGACGCGGCCCAGAACGGTGGCGGCCGGGACCGCGGCGGTGACCGCGCGGACAACCGGGGCCGCGACACGGGCTCTGGTTCCACGACCCGCGGCCGGCGCGGAGGTAGAAACAACACGTCACAGCAGTCCCAACAGCCTCAGTAGCCCCACCAGTCACAGCCCACCGATCGTCGTCTTCCCCCGCTCACAGACCGGAGAGCTCGCGTGCGTCGAGTCAGCCAGGCCAGCGCCGCGTCGCGACCGTCCGACTCCCGGCGGGGCGCGCCTCACGTGCGACTGCGCATCGGGTTCGTCGTGATCGCGATGGTGCTCTCGATCTTCGGGGCGCGCCTGGTCCAGCTGCAGGGCATCGACCCTCGCTCCTACGCCGCCATGGCCGCAGCCGAAGGCATGGTCGACGTCGTGCTGCCGGCCGAGCGCGGCGAGATCACGGATCGCTTCGGCGAGCCGCTCGCGGACTCGGTCGACGGACTGATGGTCATCGCCGACCCGCAGCTGGTGAACACCGATGAGGACGGCAACACCGTCGACCGGGCACCCGAGCTCGCGAAGTTCCTCGCCAACAAGCTCGACCTTGACTACTTCACGATCCTGCCTCGCCTGCGCGCCCAGGACAGCCGCTTCCAGTACATCGCTCGCAGCGTGCCGGCGACCCTGGCCACCCAGGTCGTCGCCCGCGCCCAGGCGCTGGGCTTCGACGGCCTCACGACCCGGCGCGACCAGGTGCGGACCTACCCCGCCGACGACGTCGCCGCCAACCTCGTCGGCTTCCTGGGCACGCCCGACGACGACGGCAACGCCCGTCCGCTCGCCGGCCTCGAACGCACCTTCGACGGTCTGCTCTCGGGCACCGACGGCTCGGCGCGCTACACCGTCGCCGGTGGAGCCAAGGTGCCGCTCGGCGAGAGCACGGTGACCAAGGCCGTCGACGGCCAGGACCTGCACACCACGATCGACCGCGACCTGCAGTGGTATGCCCAGCGGGTGCTGCGTCAGACGGTCCAGGACGCCGGCGGCGACTCGGGCGTCGCGGTCGTGATGGACGCACGGACCGGCCAGACGCTGGCGCTCGCCGACTTCCCGACGTTCGACGCCAACGCCCCGCTCGAGTCTCCCGAGGCCGATCTGGGCGCGCGTTCGATCAGCGACGTCTACGAGCCGGGGTCGGTCGAGAAGGTGCTCACGATGTCGGCGCTCATCGACGCAGGCAAGGTCACCGACAAGACGCGGCTGCTGGTGCCGGGCTCGCTGGCCCGCCAGGACCGGGTGATCCACGACTGGTTCCCGCACGACGTGATCCGGCTGACGCTGGCCGGTGTCCTCGCCAAGTCGTCCAACATCGGCACGGTGCTCGCGGCCGACCGCTTCGACGACGGCCAGCTGCGCTCCTACCTGTCGGCGTTCGGCCTCGGCCAGGCGACGGCTGCCGGCATCCGCGGCGAGTCGCCCGGCATCCTTCCCGACCCGAGCATGTGGACCAGCCAGACCCAGGACCGCATCGCGTTCGGTCAGTCCGTCTCGGTCAACGCCCTGCAGATGACGGCCGCGATCAACACCATCGCCAACGACGGGGTGCGCATCGACCCGAGCCTGGTCATCGGCGCGGCCACGACCGACGACGGCACGCAGGTCGGCACCGACACGGTCACCGAGCGCCGGGTCGTCAGCACCGGCGCCGCCCGGCAGACCGCGCGGATGATGGAGCGCGTCATCGACCCCGAGGCGGGCGTGGCGCCCGGTGCCGCGGTGCCCGGCTACCGCGTCGCGGGCAAGACCGGCACGGCTCAGCGCGCGAGCAGCGAGTGCGGCTGCTACGACGGCACCTTCACGGTGTCCTTCGCCGGCTTCGCGCCGGCCGACGACCC
>WLIH01000260.1 GCA_009702305.1 Actinomycetota bacterium
AAGCCGTGGGTGCCGCGCAGCCGCTCCGCGCTCGGGGGCGTCGCCAGCGGCGCGCTCGGCGCGCTGGCCACGGGAGCGTTCCTCGCGGCCACCCACGGCGGCTACCTGACCGTCGTCGCGGTGATCGCCTCGCTGTACCCGGCGTTCACGATCCTGCTGGCGGCCTCGCTGCTGCGCGAGCAGGTGCACCGCACGCAGGCACTCGGCCTGCTCCTGTGCGGTGCAGCCGTCGCGCTGGTCGCCGCGGGCTGACACCGGCGCGTCGTTCGACTCGGCGGGCGCGTCAGGCCTAGCCTGACCTTTGACACCCCGGCGACCCGAAGCTCAGCGGCCTATGGTCGCCGGGGTGCCGCTTGCTCGGTGACCGATCAGCGCGGGATCAGTCCAGGTAGTCGCGCAGGACCTGCGAGCGCGACGGGTGGCGCAGCTTCGACATCGTCTTCGACTCGATCTGACGGATCCGCTCGCGCGTGACGCCGTAGACCTTGCCGATCTCGTCGAGGGTCTTGGGCTGGCCGTCGGTGAGGCCGAAGCGCATGCTCACGACGCCGGCCTCGCGCTCGGAGAGCGTGTCGAGCACGGCGTGCAGCTGCTCCTGGAGCAGCGTGAACGACACGGCGTCGGCCGGGACGATCGCCTCGGAGTCCTCGATCAGGTCGCCGAACTCGGAGTCGCCGTCCTCACCCAGGGGCGTGTGCAACGAGATCGGCTCGCGGCCGTACTTCTGGACCTCGATGACCTTCTCGGGGGTCATGTCGAGCTCCTTGGCCAGCTCCTCCGGGGTGGGCTCACGGCCCAGGTCCTGGAGCATCTGGCGCTGGACGCGCGCGAGCTTGTTGATGACCTCGACCATGTGCACCGGGATGCGGATGGTGCGGGCCTGGTCGGCCATGGCGCGCGTGATCGCCTGACGGATCCACCAGGTGGCGTAGGTCGAGAACTTGTAGCCCTTGGTGTAGTCGAACTTCTCGACCGCGCGGATCAGACCGAGGTTGCCCTCCTGGATCAGGTCCAGGAAGAGCATGCCGCGGCCGGTGTAGCGCTTGGCGAGCGAGACGACCAGGCGCAGGTTGGCCTCGAGTAGGTGGTTCTTGGCGCGGCGGCCGTCCTCGGCGATCCACTCCAGCTCCTCGAGGAGCTTGGCGCTGATCTTGCCGCCCTTGGCGAGCTTCTCCTCGGAGAACAGGCCGGCCTCGATGCGCTTGGCGAGCTCGACCTCCATCTCCGCGTTGAGGAGGGGCACCTTGCCGATCTGCTTGAGGTAGTCCTTGACGGGGTCGGCGGTCGCGCCAGCGACCATGACCTGCTGCTCGGGCTCGTCGGTGTCGTCGGCGGCCGAGACGACGAACGACGCCTGCTTCTCGTCCTCCTCGATCGTCGGGTCGACGGCGACGTCCTTCTCGAACTGCTCGTCCGGCACGTCGGGGAGGATCTTCTTGCCGTCGGGACCGACGGCGGGCGCGGCCTCGGCGGCGGGCGCCTCGGCAGCTGCCGTCTTCTTCGCGGCAGCCTTCTTGGCCGGCGCGGCGGTCTTCGCCGGCGCCGCCTTCGCGGGCGCAGCAGCCTTCGCGGGCGCAGCAGCCTTGGCGGGCGCGGCCTTGGTCGCCGCAGCCTTCTTGGCCGCAGGCGCAGCCTTGGCCGGCGCCGTCTTCGCGGTGGTCGTCTTGCGGGTGGAGGTCGCCGCCACCGCGCGCAGTGCCGGCTCGCCGGCAGCGATGTGCACCGAGATGCCCAACCCGCTCAGGTGCGCGAGGAGCGACTTGAGGTGACGCGGCTCGATGGCGGCATCCTCACTGGCCTGGCGCACCTGCTCGGGGGTCAGGCTCCCGCTCGGGGCTCCCTGCTCGATGAGGGCTACGACGGCCGGGTGACTCAGCACCTCGGTGGGGATCTTGCGTGCGTTCGAGGACACGAACACCTCTCGTGAACTGGCTGTGGGCGCGGCGAGGCCCGGAGTCGTCAAGAGCCGCGCTGTCATTCTGCCACGGCCGCGGTGAGGTCCGCGCACCGCCCGCATGTGCTGGACGACGGGCCGCCGCAGGCCGCTCAGGCGCCGGTGGCGGCGTCCGCCTTGGCTGCTGCCTTCTTCTCCTTCTTGAAGTCGCGCACCTTCTGCAGGGACGCCGGGTCGACCACGTCGGCGACCGAGCGATAGCCCTGCTGCGCGTAGTCGCCCACGACGGACTCCCAGCCGGCGGGGCGCACGTCGAGCTGCTTGGCCACCAGCGCGACGAAGATCTGTGCCTTCTGCTTGCCGAAGCCCGGCAGCGCCTGCATGCGCTTGAGGAGGTCCTTGCCGTCGGCGGCCTCGGTCCAGATCCGCTCGGCCCGCCCGTCGTACTCGTCGGCCACGATCCGCGCCAGCTCCTGCAGCCGGGCGGCCATCGACCCGGGGAATCGATGGATCGCCGGCGGCGTCGAGCACAGCGCCGTGAACTCCTCCGGATCGGCAGCCGCGATCAGTGCCGGGTCGAGCGTCCCGAAGCGACCCAGCACCTTCGCGGGACCGCGGAAGGCGTGCTCCATCGGGTACTGCTGATCGAGCATCATCCCGACCAGCAGGGCGAAGGGATCGTCGGTCAGGACCTGGTCGGCGTCGGCGTCGCCGGTGATGTGGATGGCCATGCGCCCAGCATGCCGCACCACCACCGGGGTCAGTCGAGACCCTTGACCGCCAGCACGGGGCAGGGCGCGTCGAGCAGGATCCGCTGCGCGTTGCTGCCGAGGATCAGCTTGCCGACCGGGGAGCGGCGACGCAGCCCGATCACCAGCAGCTCGGCATCGGACTCCTGGGCGATCGCGATCAGGTCCTCGGCCGGCTCGAAGCCACGCACCAGCCGGCGCAGGTCGTAGGAGAGTCCGGTCTCGTCGAGGCGCGCGCGGACCCCGTCGAGCGTCTCGTCCGCGGCAACGTCGTCGACGGCAGCCGGATCACGACCGACCCGGTGGGAGTTGACGACCACCAGGCGTGCCTCGCGACGCTGCGCCTCGTCGATGGCCGCTGCCAGCGCGGCCTCCCCCTCCGGCTTGGCGACGTACCCCACCACCACGGTGCCCATGGATCCTCCTCCGCTCGTCCTGCCTGGCACCGTACCGCTCGCCTGTGGAGGAGCCAGCGCGGCGAAGCCGGCAGCGGGGCAGGCTGGAGGCGTGGACGGCATCCGCGAGCCCGTGTCGCCCGCGCTGGCAGCCGTGCTGCGCAGTGCGGTCTTCCAGCTCGCCACCACCGAGCGACGGCGGGTGCTGCCGACCTTGCTGCACGTCGGTCGCCCCGGTGGGCGCGAGGTGGTGTTCGGAGCGAGTGCCGACGACGGGCCCTGGGACCAGTCGCTGCGCACCGATGTGGTGGCGGCGATGCTGCACCGCTGCGGGCCGGATCCGCTGATCTGGCTCACCCGGCACGGCCCCCTGGTCGACCAGGACGACGATCTCGCGTGGCTGGCCGCCGCCCGGGCGGCCGCCGCCGAGGCGGAGATCCCGCTCACGATGGTGGTCGTCAACCGGCACGGCTGGCGTGACCCGCGCACCGGAGTCGGCCGGACCTGGCGCCGCCCCCGACGACGCTGAGCCGACAGCTCGGCCTCACTCCCAGGTGTGCACCGGCTCGTTGGTGTGCATCCGCTCGCGGTAGTCGAGGAGGGTCGCCCGCAGTGCGTCATAGCGGTCAGAGCCGGACCGGGCATGCATCTGACGGACGAACCACTCCGAGCCGTTGACTCCACTCAGGCACCGGCCCTCGATGATCCCGAGCAGCCGGTCGCGGTCCGCGGGGTCGACCCCCCAGCGGTCGAGTCCCTCGTGGGCCAGCGGCAGCAACCGGCGCAGCACCAGCTCGGTCGCGCGGACATGGCCGACGCCCGGCCAGTAGACCTGAGCGTCGATGCCCTGCTGGGCGGCGAGGTGGAAGTTCTCCTCGGCGGCGCTGAACGACATCTGCGACCACAGCGGCCGCTCGCTCTCGGCGAGCGCCCGCACCAGGCCGAAGTAGAAGGCGGCGTTGGCGATGGTGTCGGCGACGGTCGGGCCGGCGGCGAGCAGCCTGTTCTCGACGCGCAGGTGGGGCACCCCGTCGGCGACGTCGTAGATCGGCCTGTTCCAGCGGTAGATGGTGCCGTTGTGCAGACGCAGCTCGGAGAGTCGCGGCGTCTCTCCCCGCTCCAGCACCTCGAGCGGGTCCTCGTCGTCGGTGATCGGCAGCAGCGCCGGGAAGTAGCGGACATTCTCCTCGAAGAGGTCGAAGACCGAGGTGATCCAACGCTCCCCGAACCACACCCGCGGCCGCACCCCCTGGGCCTTGAGCTCCTCGCTGCGGGTGTCGGTGGCCTGCTCGAAGAGCGGGATCCGGGTCTCGCGCCACAGCTCCTTGCCGAGCAGGTACGGCGAGTTGGCACCGACCGCGAGCTGCACGCCGGCGATCACCTGCGAGGCGTTCCAGTACGCCGCGAACTGGTCGGGCGAGGTCTGCACGTGGAACTGCGTGCTCGTGCACGCCGCCTCCGGCACGATCGAGTCGGAGGTCGTCTCGAGCCGCTCGGGGCCGGCGATCGAGATCGAGATGTCCTCGCCGCGGGCGGCGAGGATCTGCTCGCTGAGCAGCGCGTAGCGCGGGTTGGCGCTCAGGCTGTGCCGCCCCATGTGCCCCTCGGCCAGCGTGGGCAGGATGCCGATCATCACCATGTGGGCGCCGACGGCGGCCGACTTCGACTCGGCGTCGTTGAGCGAGCGTCGCAAGGTCTGCTCGAAGGTCGCGATGCCGCCCTCGCGCAGGCGGGCCGGGGCGACGTTGATCTCGATGTTGAACTGACCCAGCTCGGTCTGGAAGTCGGGGTCGGCGATGGCCGCCAGCGCCTCGGCGTTCTTCATGGCCGGATCGCCGAGGTCGTCGACGAGGTTGAGCTCGACCTC
>WLIH01000261.1 GCA_009702305.1 Actinomycetota bacterium
CTCGACCGCGAGCTGGTGCTCAGTGCTCAGCGCGAGCGGCTGCTCATCGCTGCGACCGAGCTGCTCGCCGCCCATGGCTACAGCGCGATGTCGGCCAAGGAGATCTGTCGGCGGGCGGGAGCTTCGCTGACCAACTTCTACCAGTGTTTCGAGACCAAGGAGGCGTGCGTCTTCGCGGCCTACGACCGCTTCATCGACGTGCTCATCACTCGCCTGGTGGCGATCTCCGACGCCGGGATCGCCTGGGAGGAGTACATCTGGGCGATCGTGCGGGAGTACCTCGACGTGCTCCGCGCCGACCCGGTCGTGGCGCGGGCGTTCCAGGTCGAGATGGACGCCCTCGGGGCCGAGGCCCGACGGCGTCGGCGCGAATCCCTGACGGCGCTCGCCCAGCTGGCCCGCGACACCTTCGAGCAGCGGGACCCGAGCCGGGTGGTCGACATGCCGCTCGATGCCTACCTCAACGTGGTGTACGGCGTGCGGCAGATGGCCTCGGACGCGATCGAGGACGGCGACCCGACCTTCGAGCGGCTGGCGTTGGAGCGCTCGACCTGGTTGGCGCGCTTCCTCGGCGCCGAGCTCTGAGCGCTCCTCCCTCCGGATGCCACGCCACGCCGTGACCCTGTGACGTCCGTCTCGTTATCGAAGTACGAGTGCATACTTGGATGCACAACGCGAGACGAAGGGGTGGGCGAGAGTGCGCGCAACAGTGATCCGTCGGAGCAGCACGACGTTGGTGGCGGCCGTGGCCATCAGCGCGCTGGTGGCGACCGCCCCGGCCGGCGCGAAGCCCGCGGAGACGCGCCCCGGCACGGTGGTCCGGGTCAGTCCGGCGACCGGGTTGTCGGTCGTGGCGGGATCGGCCAGCGCCGAGGTGCTGCGCTACCGGATGACATCGGTGCGCGGCACGGTCGTCGAGGCGACCGGGTTGGTGCTGCTGCCGCCAGGTGCTCCTCCGGCCGGCGGTTGGCCGTTCGTCGTCTACAACCACGTCACCACCGGCGCCGCCGATCTGTGCGACCCGAGCCAGGTGACGCCGGACAACGAGGCGGCCGAGCTGATGACCCGCGGCGACGACATCGCCACGCGGCTCCTCGACGCCGGGGTCGCCGTGCTGCGACCCGACTACGAGGGCATCGGCGTGCCCGGTCCGCACCCCTACCTGATCGGTCGATCGCTGGCCACGGCAGTCGTCGACATGGTGCGCGCGGCACGCCGCCTCGAGCCGCGACTGGGACGCGACTGGGTCGTCGCCGGTCACTCCGAGGGCGGCGTCGGGGCCTTATGGACCGCGGCCGCCGACCAGCCGCTGCCGCGCGGCACCCGACTGCACGGTGCTGTCGCCTTCACGCCCGTCACGCAGACCGCGCTGGAGCTCGAGTTGCTCCGTCAGCTGCCGGCCACCGGCCCGGTCGTCGGCGGCCTGAGCGCTCTCGGGGCGCTGATCCTGTGGGGCGCAGCGACGACGGACCCGCGGATGCGCGCGCTGCTGCGCACCGGCGGTCTCAGTCCCGAGGCAGTCGCTCTGCTGCCTCACCTCGAGCAGCGGTGCCTGCCCGGCCTGAGCGCCGACGACTCCTGGGCCGGCATCGCCCCCGCTGACATTCCCGGCGACGGGCCGGCCGGCGACGAGCTGCTCGAGCGCCTGCTCGTCGTGATGCGGGCCAACGACCCGGCCGCGGTCGTCGTCCGCCCCGGTCTCTCCGTGCGCATCGATGCCGGCATCCTCGACGGCGTCGCGCCGCTGCCCTTCACCGAGCAGCTCGTCCAGGGCTATCGCGATCAGGGGGTCGACGTGACCTATGAGCGGTGGCTCGGCGGACACCCCGAGGTGGTCCGCGACGGCTGGGCCGCCGGCCCGGCCGTCGACTGGATCCTCGAGCGGTTGGCCGAGCAGTGATCCGGACGAGCCCGATGATGACCCGCGCCGCCTTCTTGGCGGCGATGGCTGCCGCGGCCGGCAGCGCCACTGTGCCGACCTCGAGCGCAGCCGTGCCCGAGGTCGCGCGCGCGGCCTTCGACCCGATGAGTCCGGCGCGCCTGCACCGGCGCGTGCGCGAGGTCTGCGACTTCGGGCCTCGCTGGACCGGCTACCCGGCCGAGCACCGCGCGAGCCGGTGGGTCGCCCAACGGCTGCGCGACGCCGGCCTGCGCGTCGACGTCGATCGCTACGGCTTCCGTCGTTGGGACGTGCGCAAGTGGCGCGTGGAGCTGCTGCTGCCGGGCGGCGGCGTGGTGCCGATCTCGACGTTCCCCCTGTGGTCCACCCACGCCGGAGCGGGCACCGCCGACCTGGTCGACGTCGGCTTCGGCTCCGACCCCGAGCTCGCGATGCACGACCTGGAGGGCAAGGCCGTGGTGGTCACGGGCAAGGCGCTGCTCAACGTCTTCAGCACCTACCGCGATGTCTACTTCCATGCCGCCGACGCCGGCGCGGTCTCCATGTTCGTGAGCTCGGATGCGCCCGACAACCTGATCCGGCCCACCAGCTGGAGCAAGAACCAGCTCGACAAGAACCCCATCCCCGGCTTCAACCTCGGTGCCCAGGACCTCGCGCGGGTGCGCGCCGCGGCGCAGGCCGGCGGACGGATCCGTTGGCGCCTCGACTCCAGCCACGTCGACGGCACGACGTACGACGTCACGGCCGGGCTGCCCGGCTCCGGTGCTGAGCCGGGCGCACTGATGGTCTGCGCACACGTGGACTCGTGGTTCACGGGCGCGCTCGACAACGCCACCGGCGTCGCCGGACTGATCGGTCTCGCCGAGCATTTCGCCCGGGTGCCGGTCGCCGAGCGGCCCAAGGACATGTACTTCGTCAGCGTGACCGGCCACGACACCGGCTTCCCGTACGGCGGACTGCAGCACTGGGTGGAGCGTCACGAGGATCTCGTCGGGTCGCTCGACGGCTTCGTCAACCTCGACCACCTCGCGGCCCACCACGAGGAGCACGTGTCGACCGGTGGCGTGATCGACATGCTCGGCCTCGAGATCGACACGCCCTTCGACCAGGAGCGGGCGCTCTTCACCTCGGCGCACCCCGAGCTGCTCGCGATCTGGGCGCCGGTGCTCCTGCAGTACCGCTTGGCGCCCGCCGTGCCCGCCCCCACGGCGCCGGCCCTGACACCCAACCCGGACCTCGAGGGGATCATCGCCGAGCGCGGGGTGCCCACGTCGAGCCTGACCATGGCGACCCCGCACTATCACACCGTGGGCGATACCCCAGACCGTATCCCTCCCGAGCAGCTGAGTCGGTCGGTGATGGCGCACCGAGACGTGCTCACGGCGCTCCAGGGCACGGCGGGCGCGGTGCTGCGCCGACGGTGACCTCCTGGGGTGGTCTCGATACACCGCCTCGCTGGCGCTCGGCGGCACTCGACCAACGAGATGGTGCCCTCGCTGGCGCTCGGCGGCACTCGACCAGCGAGGGTCCCTCCTTCTCGTTGGTCGAGTAGGCGCGCCAGCGCCGTATCGAGACCTGGTGACGTCGGCTGGGGTGGTGTCGATACACCGCACTCGACCAACGAGGGCAGAGTGGTGCGGCTGACCCTGTCGGACAGGATCAGCCGAGCAGGGTCTGCCCGATGAAGCCGTCCTTCGCGATGCCCGGGGGGACCGCGAAGAGCGCGCTGCCGTTGACGCGCAGCCACTGGGCCATCGCGTCGTGGCGGTCCATCACGCGCTGGAGCGCGATGAAGTGGGTCTCCGGGTTGCGGATGAACGCGATGAAGAACAGCCCGGCGTCGAGCCTGCCCCGGGCGTCGTTGCCGTCGAGGAAGCTGTAGCCGCGACGCAGCATTCGCGCTCCGCCGTTGAAGTCGGGGTGCATCAGGCGCAGGTGCGAGTTGTGCGGGATCAGCGGGCTGCTGCTCCCGGGGTCCTCGAAGTCGGGTGCGGAGTTCTCCTCTCCGCCCGACAGCGGTGCCCCGAAGCGCTTGTCGCGGCCGACCTGCGACTCCTGCTCGATCAGCGACTGGTCGTCCCAGCCCTCGATGTCCATCGACGTACGCCGGGCGACCAGGTAGGTGCCGCCGCCCAGCCACGAGGCGGCCGGGTCGTCGTCCGTGTCGACCCAGACGTGGGTGTCGAGCCCGGCCCGGTCCTCGGCTCGGATGTTGGCGGTGCCGTCCTTGAATCCGAACAGGTTGCGCGGCGTCGCCTGTGCCTGGTCGGTCGACGAGGTGCGCCCGAAGCCGACCTGCGACCAGCGCAGCCGGACCACCCCGGAGCCGATCCGGGCGAGCATCCGCACGGCGTGCAGGGCGACCTGCGGGTCGTCGGCGCAGGCCTGGACGCACAGGTCGCCTCCGCAGCGGCGGCGATCGAGCTCGTCGGAGCTGAAGGCGGGCAGCGGTTGCAGCAGTCCGGGCTGGTGCGAGGCCAGGCCGAAGCGGTCCGCGCCGTCCTTCGTGAAGAGCGTCGGTCCGAACCCGAAGGTCAGGGTCAGTCCGCTCGGCGGGAGGTCGGCTGCCTCCCCGGTGTCGAGAGGCGGAAGGTCGGGTCGGCTGCCGAAGGCGCCCTGCGGCGCGGCGTCCTGGCCACGGGTCATCCGCTCCGCCGCCGTGGTCCAGTCCTTCATCAGCCACACCAGGTCTCGGCGCTGCTTCGTGATCACGTCGAAGGAGGCGAAGTACATCCGGTCCTGGGCGGGAGTGACGATGCCGGCCTGGTGGGCGCCCCGGAAGGGGTAGCGCCCACCAGGCCTGGGCGTCGACGAGCCCGAGGCCGACCCGTCGGCCGAGCCCAGGCCGCCGACGAGACCGCCTGCGGCCACGACGGTCCCGCCGAGCATCCCTCGGCGGGACCAGCGTCCGCCTGCGTCCTCAGCGCCCATGTCGATCCGATCTCACATGACCGACAGCTCGAGCTGGATGCGATCCAGGTCGATGTTGGTCTTC
>WLIH01000262.1 GCA_009702305.1 Actinomycetota bacterium
CGGCTACCTCGCTGCCCTGCTCGCGGCGCTCGTCCTGCTCCTCGGCCTCGCCGGGGCGGCCTCCGCCGAGCCGACGAGCGGTCCGAGCGCGGACCCGTCGTCGACCACCCAGACCGACGGGCAGACCGGCGGGCAGACGGGCGGGCAGACGGGCGGCAACGGCGGCGGGGTCCGTGGCGACGGCGTCCAGGGCCCGCGCGGCCCGTCGGGACCCAGCGGCGGCACCGCCGACGGGTCGGTGACCATCGACATGGGCGGCCTGGCCGACAAGCCGAGCTCCTCGGTCACCCTGCTGATCACCCTGACGCTGCTCTCGCTGGCGCCGGCGATCCTGCTGACCTGCACCAGCTTCACCAAGATCCTGGTGGTGCTCGGGCTCACCCGCAACGCGCTCGGCCTGCAGCAGACGCCGCCCAACCAGGTGCTGGCCGGACTCGCCCTGTTCCTCAGCCTCTTCATCATGGCTCCGGTGCTCACGGAGATGAACGACGTGGGCGTGCAGCCCTACCTCGACGGCGACGTGTCGGCGTCCCAGGCGTGGGACGCGGGCGTCGCGCCGCTGCGCGACTTCATGCTCAAGCAGACCGGCGACGAGGAGCTGACCCTGCTCACCAACGTCGCCAAGCGCGAGCTCCCGGCCAACCGCGAGGAGGTGTCGATGACGACGCTGGTGCCGGCGTTCGTGCTCAGCGAGCTCAAGCAGGCCTTCATCATCGGGTTCATCATCTTCATCCCGTTCCTGGTCATCGACATCGTCGTGAGCGGGGCGCTGATGGCGCTCGGCATGATGATGATGCCGCCGGTGATGGTCTCGCTGCCCTTCAAGCTCCTGCTGTTCGTCCTCGTGGACGGCTGGGCACTCGTGATCAAGGCACTCGTGGAGAGCTACACATGACCGACACCGCCATCATCGAGATCGCCATGCAGACCATGATGGTCGCGCTCAAGCTCTCGGCGCCGATCCTGGTGACCGCGCTCAGCGTCGGCTTCGCCGTCTCGCTCTTCCAGTCGATGACCCAGATCCAGGAGTTCACGCTGGCGTTCGTGCCCAAGGTCGTCGCGGTCGGCATCGCCATCGTGATCAGCGGCAACTGGATGCTGCACACGATGATCAACTTCACCAACGACCTGTTCGACATGATCCCGGCCCTGCTGGCCTGACCATGACGGTCACCTTCGCCGGCGAGCCGCTGCTCGCCTTCCTGCTGGCCTCGGTCCGGATCGTCGCGTGGCTGGCCGTCGTGCCGCCGTTCGCGACCCGGGCCGTGCCGGCGATGGCGAAGGTCGTGCTGAGCCTGGGGCTGGCCTTCACGGTGGCGCCGTCGATGGCATCGGCGACGATCCCGGTCGACACGGTCGGCCTGCTGATGGTGACGCTGACCCAGGCCCTGAGCGGGCTCGCGATGGGCTTCCTCACCTCGCTGCTCTTCCAGGTCGTCGCCTCCGCCGGGTCGATCGTCGACGTCTTCGGCGGCTTCTCCCTGGCCCAGGGCTTCGACCCGCTCGGCATGAACATGACGACGATCTTCGGCAAGTTCCACCAGATGCTCGCCACCATGCTGCTCTTCGCCAGCGGGGGTCACCTGCTGGTCATCGGCGGGCTGCTGCGCACCTTCGACATGCTGCCGATCGGCACCAGCCCCGACCTCGACGGCGGCACCGATCTGCTCACCCGCGCCTTCGGCGTCTTCTTCATCACCGCGGTCCAGGTGGCGCTGCCGATGATCGCGGTGCTGTTCGTGGCCGACCTCGGGCTGGCGCTGATGACCAAGGTCGCGCCCCAGCTCAACGCCATCAACGTGATGTTCCCGGCCAAGATCGGGCTCACCCTGCTGCTGGTCGGCCTGTCCTTCCCCGTCCTGCCCGGCGTCGTACGCCGCCTCACCGAGCTCGCCATGCAGGCCATGGCGACCGTGGCCGGGGGGTGATCGCCCGTGGCTGACGCCGGCGGCGAGAAGACCGAGCAACCGACCCCCAAGCGCCGCAAGGAGGCGCGCAAGGAGGGCCAGGTCGCCCGCACCCAGGAGCTGGGCGCGTGGTCGGCGATGCTCGCCGTCGGCATGGCGATGCCGATGCTGGTCGGCCACGAGCTGCGCGAGCTGCGCGCCATCCTCGAGGCGTGCCTGCGCGGAGCGGCCGACCCGTCGGTCGATGTCGCCCTGGAGCTGCTGCGCACCGGCGCCCTGCACTCGTTCATCGTGCTGGTCGTCCTCGGCGCGGGCGTGATGCTGATCAGTGTCGCCGCGACCGTCGCCCAGGGTGGTTTCTACCTGGCGACGAAGGCCGTCAAGCCGACCGCCTCCAAGCTCAACCCGCTCAAGGGCTTCAAGCGGATCTTCGGCCCGCACTCCCTGTGGGAGGGCGCCAAGATGCTCGTGAAGTGCACCGCGGTCGGACTCCTGGCGTGGAGCACGATCCACGCGATGCTGCCCTTCCTCGGGGGGCTGGTGCCGTACTCCGTCATCCTCGAGCAGACCGGGTCGCACGCCCTCGGTCTGCTGCGCAACGTCGCCGTCGCGGGGATCCTGATGGCCGCGGCCGACTACGCCATCCAGCGGCGTCGCACCGGCAAGCAGACCCGGATGAGCAAGGACGAGGTCAAGCGCGAGCACAAGCAGTCCGAGGGCGACCCGCTGATCAAGAGCGCGATCCGGGCCCGCCAGCTGGCGGCCGCGCGCAACCGGATGATCTCCGACATCCCCACGGCCGACGTCGTGCTCGTCAACCCGACCCACGTCGCCGTCGCCCTGCGCTACCAGCCCGAGCGCGGTGCGCCGGTGGTCGTCGCGCGCGGTGCCGGCGTCGTGGCCGCGCGCATCCGCGAGGCCGCCGGCGAGCACGGCGTCCCGCTCGTGCAGGACGTGCCACTCGCCCGGGCGCTCTACTCCTCCACCGAGGTGGGCGTGGAGATCCCCGCCGAGCTCTTCGCCGCCGTCGCCCACGTGCTCGCCTTCGTCATCAGCCGCCGCAACCAGGGCCGTCACGGCGGCACCCACCGCAGCCCGCGCCGCGAGACCGAGTTGCCGGCCGTGCCGTCGATCGGCCGCCGCCGCCGAGGCCCCGCGCGGCCGCCCGCGATCTCCTCAGGTCCGGTGCCCGCGAGCCGATAGGGGCTGGTGACGCCAGGACGGCGTCGCCCACGCCACGGACGGCGTCACCACAGACGACCGTCCGGAGGCCCGATGGCTCTCAAGCGCCTGACCCAGCTCGGGGTCCCGGTCGGCATCGTCTTCATCGTGGTGATGCTGGTCATCCCGCTCCCGGCGGTGGTGCTCGACCTGCTGATCGCCGCCAACATCACCGGGGCGCTGCTGATCCTGCTGGTCGCCATGTTCGTCGTGAAGCCGCTCGACTTCGCGTCGTTCCCCGCCGTCCTGCTGGTGATGACGCTCTTCCGCCTCGCGCTCAACGTCAGCGCCACCCGGCTCGTGCTCATCGACGGCTACGCCGGCAGCGTGATCGACACCTTCGGCCACTTCGTGGTCGGCGGGTCGCTGATCGTCGGTCTGATCATCTTCGCGATCCTGCTGATCATCCAGTTCGTCGTCATCACGAACGGCGCGGGACGGGTCGCCGAGGTCGGCGCCCGCTTCACCCTCGACGCCATGCCGGGCAAGCAGATGTCGATCGACGCCGACCTCAACTCCGGGCTGATCGACGAGGACGAGGCACGACGCCGACGGGCGGAGGTGCACGCCGAGGCCGACTTCTACGGCGCGATGGACGGTGCCTCGAAGTTCGTCAAGGGCGACGCGATCGCCGCCATCATCATCACGCTGGTCAACCTCGTCGGCGGCTTCGCGGTCGGCATGGCGCAGCGCGGCATGTCCGCCGGCGACGCTGTGTCGACGTACTCCCTGCTCTCCGTCGGCGACGGTCTGGTCTCCCAGATCCCGGCGCTGCTGCTCTCCGTCGCCACCGGCCTGGTGGTCACCCGGAGCGCGAGCGAGGGCGACATGGGATCCGACATCATCCGTCAGATCACCGCCAACCGGCTGCCGCTGCGGATCGCGGGCTTCGCCTCGATGTCGCTGTGCCTGATCCCCGGTCTGCCGAAGATCCCCTTCCTGCTCAGCGGCGGCGTGATGCTGCTGCTCTCGAGCCGCACCGAGGAGTCGGTCGCCGCGCGCGCTGCGGCCGCCGGCGGCGACGAGGCGCTCGCCCTCACCGCTGCCGCTCCGTCCAACGACCTGCCGGAGATGCTCGCCGAGGAGATCCAGATCGATCCGCTCGGTCTCGAGCTGAGCGCCGACATCATCGATCTCGTCGACCCGAGCTCGGGTGGCGACCTGCTGGAGCGGGTCAAGGCGCTGCGTCGCAAGGTCGCCAGCGAGATCGGGGTGGTCGTGCCGCTGGTGCGCACCCGCGACAACATGGACCTGCCCTCGCGCACCTACGTCATCAAACTCTTCGACATCGAGGTCGCCCGCGGCGAGGCGCCGCCCGGCACCGTGCTCGCGATCGGCGACTTCCTCGGCTCGCTGCCCGGCGAGCCGACCCGCGAGCCGGTCTTCGGCCTGGACGCGAAGTGGATCCCCGCGGAGCTGCGCAGCCAGGCCGAGCTGTCCGGCGCCACCGTCGTCGACCGGACCGCCGTCATCACCACCCACCTCGCGGAGGTCGTCTCCTCGCACGCCGCCCGGCTGCTGGGTCGCGAGGACGTCAAGCTGCTGACCGAGGTCATCCGCCGCACCCACCCGAACGTCGTCGACGAGCTGACCCCGGCGATGCTGAGCCTCGGCGAGGTCCAGCGCGTCCTGCAGACCCTGCTCGACGAGGACATCTCGATCCGCGACCTGGTGCGGATCTTCGAGGCGCTCTCGATGCGCGCCCCCATGAGCAAGGAGGTCGACGCGCTGGTCGAGGCCGCGCGCCAGGCC
>WLIH01000263.1 GCA_009702305.1 Actinomycetota bacterium
CGCCACCGACCGGGCCAGCCGGACGACCGGCGAGTCGCCGAGCGCCAGCAGCTCGTCGTACCTCGCGACGATCCGTGGCCAGTCGGTCTGGCCCGCGGTGCGCGCGATGGCGTGCTCGGCGGCGATCAGCGCCTGCAGCAGGTAGGTCGTGGCAGGGGCCGACGTGAGCGGGGTCAGCAGGGCCAGGGCCTCGGCGATCGCCCCGTGGTCCCAGCGCTCGCGGTCCTGGTCGGGCAGCAGCACCAGTCGCCCGTCGCGCACGCGCGCGTCGCGGCGCGAGTGCTGCAGCAGCATCAGGGCCAGCAGGGCATCGAGGTCGGCCGTGTCGCACGACGACGGCACCACCTCGCGCAGCACCCGCACGAGCCGCACGGCCTCGCCGGAGATCTCGGCACGCACGACATCGGGACCCGAGCCCGGTGCGTAGCCGGCGGTGAAGGCGAGGTAGGCGACCTCTGCGGCCAGGTCGACGCGCTCGGTGAGACCAGCGCCGTGCGGCACCGCGAACTCCGCTCCTGCCAGGCGCTTGCGCGCCCGGGTCAGCCGGGCGGCCATCGTCGCGGTCGGCACCAGGAAGAGCCGCGCGATGTCCTCGGTGCTGACGCCGAGCACGAGCCGCAGCGTGAGCGCCGCGGCCGCCTCGGGGGCGAGCGACGGATGGGCGCAGAGGAGCACCAGGCGCAGCCGCTCGTCCACCACCCCACCGTGCGTGCCTGGATCGACCATGACCTGCTGCGCCTTGTCGCTGAGATCGGCCTCGACGGCCAACAGGGGGAGCTTGCGGGAGGCGACCGCCTCCGCGCGGAGTCGGTCGAGGATGCGTCGTCGGGCGGCGGTGAGCACCCACGCGGCGGGGTTGTCGGGCACGCCGTCGGTCGGCCAGGTGCGCGCAGCCGCCTCGACGGCGTCGCCGAGGCCGTCCTCGGCGAGGTCGAGGCGTCGGTAGCGGGCGACGAGCAGGGCCAGCAGCCGGCCCCACTCGTCGCGCAGCAGGAGCTCGAGCTCGCTCAGCGGTGGCGTCACATGTCCGGGACGGGGCGGACCTCGACCGACGGCACCGGCAGGAGACCGGCGAGCTCGACCGCGACCTCCAGCGAGGGCAGGTCGACGAGGTAGAAGCCGCCCACCTGCTCGGTGGTCTCGGCGTACGGTCCCGCGGTGGCGACCCCGCCGCGCAGGGTGACCGCCGTGCTCGGCCGATCGAGCGCCTCGCCGGCGAGGATCTCGCCCCGTTCGCGCACCGCTGCTCCGAAGGCCGCGAGGCCGGTGAAGAAGGCCTGCTGGTCGGCGTCCGTGGCGGCGTCCCACTTGTCGAAGTGGTCCTCCTCGGCGAGCAGCACCAGGAACTTCACGACGACGCCCCGTCCTGGCTGTGGTCGACCGTCTCGCGGATCTCGACGGCGCCCTCGCCGCGCGCGAGGACGGCGCAGACCTGCACGAGATCGTCGAGGTCGGCGCTCTCCACCAGGTAGAAGCCGGTCAGCTGCTCGACGCTCTCGGCATAGGGGCCGGCCGTCACCGCGGAGCTCCCGTCGCTCGCGCTGCGCACGATCCTCGCCGTGCTCGAGTGCTCCAGCTCGGCGGCGTGCACCACCCGGTGCCCGCGCTCGGCCAGCAGCTCGCCGAACTCGCGGTGTGCGTCGTAGACCAGGCTCTTCTCGTCGGCGCTCTTGGTGTCCCAGGAGCTCTCGTCGCCGGGGATGAGCACGAGGTACTGCGTGGTCGAGGAGGTCATAGGTGGTCCCTTCGGGTGGTCCGCGATGAGTCTGACACCGAGATGACGCGCGAGCGAGGAGCGAATCGACAGGTGGCGCTCACGAGGCGGCCACCGCCTGTTCAGACGGCTCTGCTTGAACAGTGCGGTGATCCGTCCCCGCATCGTCGCGACCGCCGTCGTCGCCGCCGGACTGGGTGCTGCCGTCGGCGGCCTCGGCTACGGCGCGCGTGAGCTGCTGCACCGCCAGGCCGAGACCGCGCGGCGCCTGATCGGCAAGCCGCTGGGCGAGCACGCCCCGAGCGCCGACCGCACCTGGAAGAAGAGGTACGGCGGGGAGCCGGTCCAGCTGCTGCTCCTCGGCGACTCGATCGCTGCCGGACTGGGTGCCGACCTGCCCAACGAGACGCTCGGCGGCCGGCTGTCCAAGGCCCTCGCCAAGCAGCTCGAGCGGCCGGTGCGGCTCACGACCGGCGCCGTCGTCGGCTCGGAGAGCTCGATGCTCGCCGCGCAGCTCGACCGGCTGCCGGCGGCGTACCGGCCCGACGTCGCGGTGGTCGTGGTCGGCGGCAACGACGTGACCCACCGGGTGCCGGTGCCCGAGTCGGTGCGCCACCTCGAGGAGACGATCGCTCGGCTGAGAAGCGTCGGCTGCGCGGTCGTGGTCGGCACCTGCCCCGACCTGGGCGCGCTGCGACCGGTGCCGCAACCGCTGCGCTCGTTGGGGTCGCGTGCCTCCCGCCAGTTGGCGCAGGCCCAGGCCGCGGCCGCGATCGGCGCCGGCGCGCATGCGGTGTCGCTGGCCGACGTGGTCGGTCCGTTCTTCATCACCAACCCCGACGAGATGTTCAGCCTCGACCGCTTCCATCCCAGCGCGACCGGCTACAAGCGCACCGCGAAGGCGATGCTGCCTTCCGTGCTCGCGGCCCTCGGGATGGCGGCCGAGGTGCCGTTCGGTCACCGTGCTCCTGCGGCTCCTGCGGCTCCTGCGGCTCCTGCGGCTCCTGCGGCTCCGGTGGCTCCGGTGGTTTGAGGGCCGGATCCAGTGCGCAGGGTGACCCCATGCGCATGTCGACCTTCACCCGCACCAAGGACGTCGAGACGGTCCTGCACCAGAACGACGCCGCCGACGGCGAGCACCCGGGGCTCAAACGCCAGCTCAAGGCCCGCGACCTGATGGCCTTCGGCGTCGGCATCGTGATCGGCACCGGCATCTTCACCCTGACCGGTGTCGAGGCGAAGAACCACGCCGGACCCGGCATCGTGATCTCGTTCGCGATCGCCGGTGTGGTCAGCATGCTCGCCGCCCTCTGCTACGCCGAGCTCGCGGCCGCCGTGCCGACCGCCGGCAGCTCGTACACCTACGCCTACACGACGATCGGCGAGGTCTTCGCCTGGATCATCGCGTGGGACCTGATCTTGGAGTTCGCCCTCGGCTCGGCCGTCGTGGCCCGCGGCTGGTCGGGCTACCTGCAGGACTCCCTCGGTCTGCCGACGACGTTCTTCGGCGAGGAGTCGGTGGTCAACCTCGGTGCCGTCTTCATCGTGCTGGTGCTCGGGGTGGTCGCCGCGATCGGCATCCGCGAGTCCTCGTGGGTCACCACGGCGCTGGTCGTGGTGAAGGTCGCCGTCTGCCTCTTCGTGATCTTCGCCGGCATCTTCTTCCTCAAGGCCGCCAACCTGGTGCCGTTCATCCCCGAGTCGCGGCCCGAGGCCGAGGGCACCAGCGGACTCCGTCAACCGCTGTGGCAGTGGGTCTCCGGCGTCGAGCCCACGGCCTACGGCGTCGGCGGGATCCTGGTCGCGGCCGCCGTCGTGTTCTTCGCCTACTCGGGCTTCGAGGCGGTCGCCAACCTCGGCGAGGAGACCGAGAAGCCCGGGCGCGACATGCCGCGCGGGCTGATCGGCACGCTCCTGCTCTGCACGCTGCTCTATCTCGGCGTCTGCTTCGTGCTCACCGGCATGGTCGACTTCCGCGATCTGTCCGAGGGAGCGCCGATCTCCGATGCCTTCCACCAGGTCGGCCTCGGCTGGGCAGGCTTCCTGATCGGCGTCGCCGCGGTCGCCGGGCTGAGCTCGGTCATCCTGGTCGAGATCGTGGCCCTGGGTCGGATCGGCTACGCGCTGAGCCGCGACGGCCTGCTGCCGCGCTCGATCGGGGCGATCCACCCGACGTACCAGACGCCGTTCCGCTTCACCGTCGCCATCACGCTGGTCATCGCCGTCTTCGCGGCGTTCATCCCGCTCGACGCTCTCGCGGAGATGGTCAGCATCGGCACGCTCTTCGCCTTCTTCGTCGTCGCGATCGCGGTGGCGGTGCTGCGGCGCACCAAGCCGGACATGGACCGGCCGTTCCGCACTCCGGCGGTGCCGCTGCTGCCGATCGTCTCTGGGTTGTCGTGCGTCGCGCTGATGGCGTGCCTGGCCGTCGACACTTGGCTGCGGTTCCTGGTCTGGCTGCTCGCGGGGCTGCTGATCTACGTCTTCTACGGTCGCAAGCACTCGATGCTCGCGCCAGGCCGCCAGGACCGGGAGACGAGCGCCGCGCAGTAGCCTCGGCGCCGTGACGTCGCTGCTGCTGGCCACCTTCAACCTGATGCCCGACGGCGAGCCCGGGGGCGAGGTGCTGGTGCCGGCGCTGGCCGAGCGCGGGATCGACGCGCGCTGGGTGCAGTGGGACGACGAGGGTGTCGACTGGTCGGGCGCCGACCTGGTGGCCGTGCGCGCGACCTGGGACTACCACCGGCGGCTGCCGGACTTCCTCGCGTGGGCGCAGCGGGTCGAGGCGGGGAGCAGGCTGCTCAACGGTGCGGCCGCCTTCGCCTGGAACGCCGACAAGGCCTACCTCCTCGAGCTCGCGGGCGCAGTCGCGACCGTGCCGACCGTGCTGCTCGACGACCGCAGCCTGGTGGCCGGCTTGAGCGACGCCCTCGCGCGCTGGGGGAGTGTCGTGGTCAAACCACGCACCGGCGCCGGTGGCAACGGCGTCGTCGTCGTCGAGTCGCTGCGCGACGAACGCCTCGAGGGGCTCGCGGCGGGACCGTGGGTCGCTCAGCCCCTGGTCACGTCCGTGCGCACCCGCGGCGAGCTCTCGGTCTACGTCTTCGACGGACAGGCGGTGTCCCAGGTCGACAAGCGGCCTGGCGGCGACGAGATCCGGGTCCA
>WLIH01000264.1 GCA_009702305.1 Actinomycetota bacterium
CGGGTCGAGGTCGGTGAGGTCGACGCCGGCGAACGCACGGCGCACCGGGAAGCCCTCCCCCTCGTAGCCCTGGGGAGCGGTGGTGACGGACACGACCCGACGGGGCTGGTCGCCCAGGCCAGGGGCCTTGAGGCGGTCCAGGACGGTGAGGTCGTCGACGGTGATCGCAGGCATGATGGGTCAACGGTAGTTGAATCTTGCATATTCCACGAGAGTCGCCGCTCAGGTGGCCAGCGGTAGGCGCACCTCGAACGTCGCCCCCTCGCCCGGTCGCGACGCTGCGGTGAGCGTGCCGCCGTACTGCTCCACGACCGCGGCGGCGATCGACAGCCCCAGACCGCTGCCCGGGATGGCCTGCTCCTGGGCGAGGCTGGAGCGGAAGAAGCGGGTGAACAGCAGGTCCTGCTCATCGACGGGGATGCCGATGCCGGTGTCGCGCACGCGGATCACGGCGTGCTCACCGTGCGTCTCGAGGTCGACCTCGACCTGCCCGCCCGCAGGGGTGAACTTGACGGCGTTGCCGAGGAGGTTGATGACCACCCGCTCGAGCTCCTCGCGGCTGCCGACGAAGGTCACTGCTCGAGCCGGGAGGCCGACCGCGAGCTCGAGCCGACCCGTCTCCACCGCCGGGGCGACCACCGTGCAGGCCGCAGCGACCACCTCCCGCAGGTCGACCGCGCGCTCGACCCGGTCCAACCCGCTGTCCTGGAGCCGCGAGAGCGTCAGCAGGTCGTCGATCAGCTCGAGCAGCCGAGCGCTGTTGGACGAGACCCGCTGCAGGGCCTGGGCCTGCTCCGCGCTCAGGTCGCCGAAGCTGCCGTCGGCGAGCATCTCGAGGTAGCCCAGGATGCTCGTGATCGGGGTGCGGAGCTCGTGGCTGACCGACGAGACGAAGGTGTCCTTGACCGCGTCGACCTCCTGCATCCGCTCCAGCGCCCGCTCCAGGGTCTGCCGGGCCGCGACCCGCTCGGTGACGTCCTCGGAGGTGCTGACGAAGCCGGAGAGCCGACCACGGTCGTCGATGATCCGGCTCAACGTCATCGAGTGGGTGCGCTCGACCCCGTCCTTGCGCAGGAAGCCGATGTCGCTGCCGGCCATGTCGGGCTCCATCAGACGCGCGGCCACCGCACCGAAGTCCGCCGGCACGCCGAGCTCCTCGGCCTTGAGCCGCACCGCCTCGTCGCTGTGCAGCACCCGCGTGGACAGGCCGACCATCTCCTCGGCCGTGTAGCCCAGGAGGCGCTCGGCGCCGGGGTTGAAGAGCGTGATCCGCCCGTCCTCGTCGGCGCCGATGATCGCCACGCCGGTGGCGCTGCGCACGATCCGGTCGAGCTTGTCGCGCTCCGCGGCCGCCTCGCGCGCCGTCTCGATGTGCTCCCCCACCCGCAGCAGGAGCGGCACCACGATCAGGGCGCAGGCCGCACCGAACGACGCCAGCAGCACCCCCCGCGCGTCCGGGTCGAGGTCGAAGCGGTCCGGGCTCGACGCGAAGGGCCCCAGGCCGGCGCTGGTCATCACGATCGCGAACCCCAGCACGGCCACCAGCTGGGCGAGCGCCTCGCGTGGCCTGATCCGCAACGCGCTCCACGCCAGGATCGGCACGACCAGGAAGGTCAGCGACGGGAGCCGGTCGGGCACGAAGACCGCCGGGGTGACCGTCAGCAGCAGCGCCCACTGGAGGGTCCGCTCGGCCGGGTGGGCGATCGCCCCGTGACCGGGCAGCCGCGCGAAGAACGGCGGCAGCGTCAGCTGCGAGGCGATGTGGGCGACGCCGAGGGCGAGCGCGACCAGCGCCGGGTCGCCGAAGCCGGTCACCATCGACGTGACGGCCCCGCTGGTGGCGGCGATGCCGCCCGCGATCGCCGCGGCCAGCAGGTAGCGGGCCAGGTCGGCGTCGCGACGCAGGGTCCAGCGCTCGTCGCGACCCTCGGTGAGCACCAACCGGACGACCACGCATTCGATCCCGATCCCGATCGAGTAGCCGACGGCCACGTCGAGCGGCCGCCCGCCGAGCCAGATGGTGAGCAGGGCGATGACGGCGATGAGTCCGCCGACCACCGGGAGTCGACGGCGCGGGGTCAGCAGCAGCGAGCACGTCGCCAGTCCGACCGGCCAGATCCCGATGACGTGGCCGTCGTCCGGCGCCGCCTGCAGCGCGCAGACGCCGGCGACGGCCGCGAGCAGCAGCACACCGGCGACCTTCGGCCACCACCGGCTCACCACGAGATCACCATGCGATCACCGGGCGTCTCCCCCTCCCCGAGCGACGTCGATCGGCAGGGTGGACGTTACGTTGAGGAGATGAGCGCCACTGCCACACCTCGCCCCCACTACGACGTCGTCGTGGTCGGGGGTGGCCACAACGGGCTCGTGTCGGCCGCCTACCTGGCCCGCGCGGGCCTCACGGTGCTGGTGCTGGAGCGCCTCGGCCACACCGGCGGGGCGGCGGTCTCCGCGCCGGCGTTCAGCGGTCACGACGTGCGCCTCTCGCGCTACTCCTACCTGGTCTCCCTGATGCCCGAGGCGCTGATGGCCGACCTCGACCTGGACATCCGGCTCACCTCGCGCTCCACGGCGTCGTACACGCCGACCCTGCGCGACGGAGAGCCGGGCGGCCTGCTGGTGCAGCGCCCGGAGCGCGGCAAGACGCGGCGATCGTTCCGTCGGCTGTGCGGCGACGACGAGTACGCCGCGTGGCAGGCGTTCTACACCGAGGTGTCGGGGGTCGCCGAGGTCGTCGCCCCCAGCCTGCTCACGCCGCTGCCGACCGAGCGCGACGTCCGCGAGCGCGTCGACGCGCAGATCTGGCAGGACCTCGTGGAGCGGCCGCTGGGAGAAGCGGTCGAGCGTCGATTCGCCGACGACACCGTGCGCGGCGTCGTGGCGACCGACGCCCTCATCGGCACCTTCGCCTCGATGCACGACCCCTCCCTCGTCCAGAACCGGTGCTTCCTCTACCACCTCATCGGCAACGGGACCGGCGAGTGGAGGGTCCCGGTCGGTGGGATGGGCTCGGTCACCGACGCGCTGGCCGCGGCGGCGGCTCGTGCGGGCGCCGAGATCATCACCGGGGCCGGCGTGTCCGCCATCCGCACCGGAGCCGACGGCGCCGAGGTGACCTGGCACAGCCGCAACGGCGAGCACACCGTGGCGGCGTCGTACGTGCTCGCCGGCGTCGCGCCCTGGGTGCTGCGCATCCTGCTCGGCGAGCCCGAGGACCCCGCCACCAAGCCGGTCGGCGCGCAGCTCAAGATCAACCTCCTCCTCGACCGGCTCCCCCGGCTGCGCTCGGGCATCGACCCGACGACCGCCTTCGCCGGCACGCTGCACCTCGCGGAGGACTACAGCGAGCTGGAGCGGGCGTACGCCGAGGCTGCCGCGGGCGCGGTGCCCTCGCGGCTGCCCGGCGAGGTCTACTGCCACTCGCTCAGCGACCCCTCGATCCTCGGCGCGGACGCCGCCGAGGGACGCCACACCCTCACCTACTTCGGGCTGCACACGCCGGCCACCCTCTTCGAGGCCGATCCCGCGGGCGCCAAGGCCCTGGCCGTCGAGCGGGCGCTGGCCTCCCTCGACGAGCACCTGGTCGAGCCGATCGCGAGCTGTCTGAGCCGTGACGCGGAGGGCAACCCGTGCCTGGAGGCGAAGATCCCCCAGGACATCGAGGCTGATCTCGCGATGCCCGGCGGCCACATCTTCCACGGCGACCTGGAGTGGCCGTGGGCGCCCACCCGCGCCCGGCTCGACACCCCGGCCCAGCAGTGGGGCGTGCAGACCGGCCTCGACCGGGTCCTGCTCTGCGGGTCCGGCGCGCGCCGCGGCGGAGCCGTCTCCGGGATCGCCGGGCACAACGCCGCCCACGCCGTCCTCGCGTCTCGCTGACGCCCTCCTGCGTCGATTTTTCACCACCGTCACCCGCTGGTAGTGTTCACGTCGCTTCACCACGCGGCATTAGCTCAATTGGCAGAGCAGCTGACTCTTAATCAGCGGGTTCGGGGTTCGAGTCCCTGATGCCGTACCGCACCGAGAGCCCCCGACCAGCCCCACGCCGGTCGGGGGCTTTCGCTGTGGCGGACGTAGGCTCCCGTCCCATGCCCGGTCCCCTGTCCCGCATCTCGCTCACCGCGGCCGCCCTGGCCGTGCTCGTAGCCGGTCTCGCCTCCGGCTGCGCGAAGGAGAACGACGAGCCCAGCGAGCCGTCACCGGCACCCGCCCCGGCCGTCAGCAGCCCTGCAGCGACGAGCGACCCGGCGCTGAGGCTGGCGGCCCAGGGATACCTGGACGCGCTGCTCGGCGGCGACGCCGCGACGGCGTACGCGATGCTGACGCGACGCTGCCAGGACCACTACCCCGAGGAGTCGTTCGCGACGATCGTGGCCGGCGCGGCCCAGGTCTACGGCACTCCCTTGCCGTTCCTGACCTACGCCGACGAGGTCACCGGCCGCACGGCGCTGATCACCTACACGGTCGAGGAGTCGGTGCTCGACCAGGTCGACCAGCCGTGGGCCTACGAGCAGGGCTCCTGGCACAGCGACGACTGCTGAGCCCTGATCCGGCCCGTGATGCAATGAGCCGGTGAACCAGTCGTCGACGCTCCACGACCCGACCGAGCGCGGCTTCGCCAGCGACAACTACGCCGGGGTGCACCCCGAGGTGCTGTCGGCGATCGCCGCGGCCAACGGTGGCCACCAGACGTCGTACGGCGCCGATGTCTACACCGCGCGCCTCCACGAGGTGCTCTCCGAGCGCTGCGGTCGCGCGGTCGAGGTCTTCCCGGTCTTCAACGGCACGGGGGCCAACGTCGTCGCGCTGCAGGCGGCGACCGAGCGGTGGGACGCGGTGGTCTGCAGCGCCGCCGCCCACATCAACTGCGACGAG
>WLIH01000265.1 GCA_009702305.1 Actinomycetota bacterium
CATCGGCGAGGGTCGTGAGTAGGTCGTGAGCCTCGGCGCGCACCAGCGCTACCGCGACCCCGTGCTTACTGCGGTAGAGGCTGTGGACGGTCGTCGTGCTGGTGTCGGCGCGGCGTGCGATCTGGGCGACGGTGGTGCCTTCGTAGCCGGATGAGGCGAACAGTTCTCCAGCGGCGTAGAGGATGCGGGATCGGGTCGCGGCTGTGCGTGCCTCGGTGGCAGCGCTCACTCCGCGCCGCCGGTCGAGCGGGAAGTGGTTCATCTCGACCAGACGGTCATCTGTGTTGTGCTGGTCGCCGAATACCCGGAGCAGGGTCGTCGTCATCGCGATGCAGGCCCGGGGGTACTGCATGACCCGCGCCGGGTCTGGGTCGACGAGCTGCCGCAGCACGGTGCCGTTGGTGAAGGCGTCCACAGCGTTGACCACCCCGGCCACGTCGAACGGTGGCCGCGGCTCGCGCCCCCACTGGCGGTAGAGCGCCTCGAGGGAGGCGGTGAGGCGGCCGTTGAGCGCGCGTGTGTAGTCGCGATAGGCGTCGGTGGCTCGCGGACCGCCGAGCGCCCAGAGGCCCATCCGAATCGAGAACTGGGTGTCGTGGGTGACTCGGCTGAGCTCGCTGGCGTGAGCCTGGATGCTCGGCAGCAATGGGAATCGCTCGGTGGTGAGATCGACCATCAAGTCGATCATGCGACCGACCGGGTCGGTGCCGGGGTCGAAGACGTGATCGACCACGGCGTCGGCAAGTGCCGTCAGAGACCCGTAGTAGTGGTAGACCGCGCTCGTGCTGACACCGGCGCGCTGAGCGATCTCGCGCACCCCGACGGCGTTGAGAAGAGCCGTTGCGTCGAGCTCGGCCAGCGCCTCCAGCGCCGCAGCGAGGAGTCGTTCACGCGGTCCTAGCTGCACTGCGGGCTCGGGTTCGGAGACGGACGGCACGAGGGCGAGCGTAACCACCGGTGGCGCCACGTCCGGTCTAGAGCATTCGCCGGCGAGATGTAACGATCGTTTCAACCGGCGGCTGTCCCGATGCGGGAGTTGCCACGGATCGCGTCCTGAGTGTGGCAAGTAGGCCGGATCGGACCCGTGATCGGGCCGGTCCGTGACGCACGATTCCCCTCGTACGCCGCGCAGCCGCGCGGCGTTTCGTCGTCTTCACCGCACCCGAGGTCCCCCCATGTCGCGCTCCTCCTTCCGACTCCCCGCCGCCGGCTCCCGTGTGCTCGGCGCACTCCTCGCCGTCGCGCTCCCGGTCGCGAGCGTCACGTATGCGCCGACGTCGTCGAGCGCAGCAACGCCGACGTGTGCGAGCCCTTTCACCGACGTCGGCTACGGCATCTGCATGGTGTCGTACACCACCCCCGGCTCCCACACCCTGGTGGTGCCGGCGGGGGTGACGTCGTTGTCGGTCGAGCTCGCGGGAGCCTCCGGTGGCGATGCCGTGGCCTCGACCCCCTCCAAGGGCGGTCTAGGCGGCAAGGTCTCGGGGGACCTGAAGGTCTCGGCGGGGCGTGTCTACGACATCGTCGTCGGACAGCGAGGAAACATGGGGGTGACGACCACAACCGGTGGTGGAGGTGCAGGCACGACGTTCTCCGGTCAGGGTGGGGGTGGAACGTTCGCCTTCTTCGACGCCACCATCGTGGCCGCAGCCGGAGGCGGAGGCGGCGGCGGCAGGAAGATCCCCACTCCTGGTGGTAACGGCACGGGGCGGCTGACCAACGCGGCGGACGGATCCGCACCCGGCGGGCAAGGCGCGCAGACCACTCGCGGCGGGTCGGGAGGGACAGGCGCTGGCTCCACCGGCGGAAGCGGGCCGGCCACGTACAGCTTCAACCAAGGCACGGGGCTCGCGATACCGGGCTCGGGAGGAAGCGGAGCCAGCAATGGCGGCGGCGGCGGCGGCGGTGGCTACTTCGGTGGTGGGGGAGGGGGAGCGACTAGCCAGTTTGTAGCCGGCGGTGGGGGCGGCGGCAACGGCTACTCCGCGGGCCTAACCAATGTGAGGACTGAGAGCGACGCGACGAACCCTCTCTCCACCAGATTGGGCGACGGCTACGCGACGTTCAAGTACAGCCTGGCCAGCGCGCCGGGTGCGCCGACGGGTGTGACCGCGACGCCGGGCGACGGCTCAGCGACGGTGTCCTGGACGCCGCCGACCGACACCGGCGGTGCGGCGATCACCAGCTACAGCGCGGAGGCGACGCCGGGTGGCTCCAACTGCCAGATTTCGGCCTCTCTGGGGAACTCCTGTCTGATCACTGGCCTGACCAATGGAGAGCCCTACACCTTCACGGTCTTTGCGATGAACAGTGCCGGCACGTCGGTGGAGTCAGCGCCGTCGGCGTCCGTGACTCCGGTCAAGCCGCCGCTCGACGTCACGTCACTCGGCCAACTCAAGACGGCGCTGAGCAGCGAAGCAGGGTGTGGTCGCACGGTCCGTCTTACCGGGTTTCCGTTCGACTACAGCGACCCCGACGTGGAGGTTACGGCGGATTGCGGTGCCCAGCCCGTCACGCTGGACCTCAACGGCCTGCAGGGGTCTGCCTTCGATCGTCTCGTCAAGCTTGGCACCGGCACGTTGACCATCATTGGATCAACCCCCGGCATGCTGAAGGTGGGTTCGCTGGCGATCGACGGCGGGTCCGTGCTGGTCGGCACTGGCGCGACGTTCCGCGCGACCGGTCGATCGGTCCCGGGAAGCCAGAACCAACCCGCTGTCGTCAACCCTGGCGTCGATGTCAGCTCCGGACATCCGTTCGTGTTCGAGGTCGCCGGTGGCACCGCGACCGTGGAGTCGGGAGCTGATTTCGTGCCCGCGATTGGGGCGCTCCTGTCGACTGCCCCCCATGGGACCGAGTCGACCGCAGGGGCCGTCACCGGAGTGGTGCGGGTGTCGAGCGGTGCGCTCACAGTGACCAAGGCGCCAGGCTCGTTCGGACCAAGTGTCACGCCGGCCATCGGGATGCCGCTCGCCCAGGGTGCAGGCCCCGCGAACATCCGGGTCGAGGTCAGCGGGGGCACCCTGACCGTGGACGCGGGCGATGCGGCCACTCCGGTGCTCGATCTCGCCAAGGCCCTCAACCCCACGCAGCCGTTGGTCGGCGTCAGCGGCGAGGGGGCGAAGATCGTCCTCACCCGGGGCACCCTCGCGCTTACCGAGAAAGTGAACGGCGCAGAAGTCATTCTCGGTGGGGCCGGCGTCCTGGAGCTGGGTGAGAACGGACTCATCACCGGGTCGACAGGCAGTGTGGCCGGCACGGGCACGTTGGTCAACGGCGGCGCGATCACCGCCCCGCGGATCAACCTGCCGACGAAGATCACCCGACGTCACTACGTGGTGCAGTTCCCCGACGCGGTCTCGCGCACGGTGCTGGCCAAGACCTTCACGGCCGGCGGGGCGACCCTCCCGTCGGGCCGGTGGAAGGTCGGGGAGACGGCGCTGACGGCGACGACCGACCTGACCACCCTGACCGGGAAGACGGACAAGGAGACGGGTGTCACCACTCTCGTGGCGACGCCGGGTGCAACCGAGGTGTCGACGTACGCCGCGTTCCGTGCGGCTGTGACGACCTGTGCCGGCGACTCAGTGTCGCCGACGGCGGTCGTGTTCGGGGCCGGGTTCACGGTTCCTGCGGGCGAGGCGCCGATCGCGCTTGGGTGTGTGGTGAGTCTGGAATCGAACGGCGCGAATCTCACGCTGGGCAAGATCGACGTCGGGGCAGGCAAGACGTTGCTGCTGAAGGACTCGGCGACCAATAAGGGTTCGGTCACGTTCCCTGATGGCCTCTCGGTGGCGGACGGCGGTGAGATCTCGCTGGTCGGCGCGAACGTGGTGGTGCCGAGCAAGGCGACGTTGGACGCGAAGGCCGGGACGATCAGGGTCGACGATGCGTCGCGGCTCTCGATCCGGGGCTCGCTCAGCACGGACGATGCCGGCTCGCTCACCGTCTTGAACAATGAGGGCACGATCGACATCGATCCGACCCTCAATCCGCTCCCCGGGGTCGACTACATCGGCAACGCCTTCTACCTGCAGTTCGACGCGACACCGCAGAACACCACTGATGGGCTGTCCACGATGCTGGTGCTCGCGAGGAAGATCGGCGATGTGACGACAGCGGCCGGCCCGGCGCTCACGCTGCCGACCCCGGCAGCCGCGAGCGTCCCGGAGGACAAGAAGTTCGACGGGTGGGTCTACGCGAACGACGGGCTGAACACGGTGACCACGGTGACCGCGGCGACCGATCTCTCTCAGGTGCTGTTCAGCGCGTTCGGTGACCTGCGCACGTGGTCGTTGGCGGCGACGTATGCCGAGCTGCCCGCCCAGAAGTGGATTCCTCAGGGGCAGCTCTTCTTGTTCGGTCCGCAGACCGGGACCCAGGTGACCCTGACCCTCAGCCCGGGGGCTGCGGTCGAGACGGATCTTCCGGATTCCTTCAGTTGGGTGTGGCAGCTCTCGAGCAACGGCACGGACTGGAGCGACATCGCCCACGCGACGGGTGCGGGACTGTCTGCGACCTACACGCCGAAGGCGGCGGACGTCGGCAAGACCCTGCGGGTCGTGTTCACGGGCCTCAAGGAGGGTTTCGCCACGAAGCGGATCATCTCCCAGCAGTCGATCGTTTCCTACGGGCTGATCGCGACGATCGAGGACCTCGCAACAGCCATGTCGACGTGTCGTGGGGCGACCTCGCTGACGTTGGGTGCGGAGCTGGTGCTCCCGACCCAGGTGTTGACGTCCAGCTGTGCGGTGACGCTCGACCTGGCGGGCTACGACCTGTCCGTCGCCCAGATCTCGGTGCCGAGCAACTCGTCGTTCACGGTGACCGACTCGGGTCAGCCGGGCACCG
>WLIH01000266.1 GCA_009702305.1 Actinomycetota bacterium
GACGTCGAAGAGGTCGAGCTTCTCGTAGACCGGGGTCAGCTGGGGGTGGGCGTCCTGCCAGTTCGCGGTCTTGAGCGCGTCGACACCTTCCTGGGGGATCACCGATCCCGGCACCGCGGCCAGAGCCAGCAGGAGCAGCAGGATCAGGGCCGTGCGCATCGAGGTGAGCTGGCGCCACACGAAGCGGGCCAGCTCGCGCGGGGTCAGCTCGCCGGGGCGGCGGGTCGGTCGCTCGGTGCTCACACGCCCACCTCGTAGCCGGTGATCAGGTGGATCTGCAGCCAGGTGATCGCGTAGCTCCACCACCCGGTCAGGAGCAGCACGCCGACCAGGATCAGCACGGCGCCACCGATCCGGGTGACCCACTGCTGGTGGCGACGCAGGAAGGAGAGCCCCACCATCGCCCGGCGCCACATCAGCGCGGCGAGCACGAACGGCACACCCAGGCCGACGGAGTAGACGGCGAGCAGCAAACCGCCGCGGGCGGCGGTGCCCTCGTTGAGGGCGAGCAGGCTGATCACGCCCAGCGTCGGACCGATGCACGGAGCCCAACCCAGCCCGAAGAGGAAGCCGAGGACCGGTGCGGCGGCCAGCCCGACGGCCGGCACCCGGTGGATGCGCACGTCGCGCTGCAGGAAGGGCACCAGCCCCAGGAAGGCGATGCCGAGCACGATCGAGAGCACACCGAGCACGACGTCGAGCAGCCGCTGGTTGAGCACCAGCCAGCTCGCCACCCCACCGGTGACCACGCCCAGCAGGACGAAGACGACGGTGAAGCCGAGCACGAAGAGCACGCTGCCGGCGAGCATCCGCCCGCGTCGTACGTCGCCCGTCGCCAGGTCGGCCCCCGAGAGCCCGGTCGCGTAGGAGAGGTAGCCGGGCAGCAGGGGCAGCACGCACGGCGAGAAGAACGACACCAGGCCGGCGATCAGGGCGACCGGCACCGCGAGCACCAGCGAGCCGGATCCGGCTGTCTGGCCGAACCAGTCACCCATCCTCGGCCGCGACTTCCTCGACCAGCTCGGTCAGCGTGAGCCGCGACGGGAGCTGCCCGATGATGCTGGCGGCGATCCGGCCCTGGGCGTCGAGCACGACGAACGCCGGGATGGTGCGCGGCCCGAGCGCCCCCGGGAAGCGCAGCAGCGCCTCGCCGCCCGGCGAGTCGATCGACGGGAAGTCGAAGCCGCTCGCGGTCGCGAAGGCCTGAGCAGCGTCCGGGTCGTCGCGCAGCACGATGCCGACGAACTGGGCGGTGCCCTCGAGGTCGTCGGCCGCACCGGCCACCTCGGGAGCCTCCGCCCGGCACGGACCGCACCACGACCCCCAGACGGTCACGACGACCGGCGCACCGCGGAAGTCGGCGAGGTCGACCGTGCCGCCGTCGATCGTGTCGCCGCTCAGCTCGACCGGCGACTCGCGCTCGGCGACCGGCAGCTGCTCGACGGCACCGTCACCGGTGACGTAGCCCTTGTCGCCGGTGCCCTGCAGCTCGGTGCAGCCCGTCAGCGCCATCAGGCCGGCGACGAGCAGGACCACCAGGGCAGCGCGGGGCCGCGGACGTCGAATGCTCATGACGACGGCTTGTGCTCCTCGGGCGCGCCCCCGGCCGAGAACGGCGCAGCCTTGTCCTTGACCGGGATCAGGTCGCCGGCCGGCTCGGAGTACGACACCTGGGCCAGGCGCTCGCCGACGAAGTGGAACGACGTCAGCGAGCACAGCGTGCACTGCCGCTTGCGCGGGTCGTGCAGGAAGGAGCGCTTCTCCGCCGCCAGCCGGGTCGTCCAGATCGGCAGCTGGTGCGAGACCAGGACGGCCTCGTGGCCCTCGGCGGCGATCCGGGCGTCGTGGACGGCCGCCATCATCCGCTCGACGATCTCCTTGTAGGGCTCGCCCCACGACGGCTTGAAGGGGTTCCACAGGTGGCGCCACGCCGACGGCTTGCGCAGCGCGCCGTCGCCGACACCGAAGCGCTTGCCCTCGAAGACGTTCTCCGACTCCAGGATCCGGTCGTCGGTGACGATCTCGATGCCGCGCGCGGCGGCGAGCGGACGTGCCGTCTCCTGTGCCCGCTCGAGCGGGGAGGAGCGCACGTGCACGATGTCGCGGTCCTTGATCGTCGCCGCCACCCGCTCGGCCATCCGCACGCCGAGGTCGGAGAGGTGGTAGCCGTCGCGGCGTCCGTAGAGGACGCCCTCGGGGTTGTAGACCTCCCCGTGGCGCAGCAGGTGGACGATCGTGTCGGGGCTCGCGGAGCCGGAGGCCGGGGAGCTGGTCATGCGCGTCCTTCGGAGGCAGCGGCCGCAGCGCGTGCGGCCTGGGGCAGGGCGTCGAGCACGGTCTGGACCGCGCGGTCGTCGTGGGCCGCGGAGACGAACCACGCCTCGTACGCCGACGGCGGGAGGTAGACCCCAGCGTCCAGCATCGAGTGGAAGAAGGCGGCGTACGCCGCGGAGTCGGTGCGCGAGGCGCCGGCGAAGTCGCGCACCGACTGATCGGTGAAGAACACCGAGAACATGGTGCCGCTCGACTGCACGACGTGGGCGACCCCGGCGTCGGCCAGGGCGGTCGAGGCGGCGGTCCTGATGGCGCTCGCCACGTCGTCGAGGTGGGCGTAGACGTCGTCGGTGGCCAGGCGCAGCGTGGCCAGGCCCGCGGTCGTGGCGATCGGGTTACCGGAGAGGGTGCCGGCCTGGTAGACCGGACCCTCGGGCGCGAGTCGCGCCATCACGTCGGCGCGACCGCCGAACGCAGCCGCCGGGAAGCCCCCGCCCATCACCTTGCCGAAGGTGATCAGGTCCGGCGTCCAGCCCTCCAGGGCGCCGTCGAGGCCCCACTGGCCCTGGCGCGACGCCCGGAAGCCGGTCATCACCTCGTCGCTGACGAAGAGCGCGCCGTGGCGCGCGCAGGTGGCGGCCAGGAAGGCGTTGAAGCCGGGCTCCGGCGGCACGACACCCATGTTGCCGGGGGCGGCCTCGGTGATCAGGCAGGCGATCCGGTCGCCGTGCTCGGCGAAGACCTGCTCGACGGCCGCCCGGTCGTTGTAGGGCAGCACGAGGGTCAGCTCGGTCGAGGACGCGGGCACCCCCGGCGTGCCGGGCAGGGCGAAGGTGACCAGCCCGGAGCCGGCCGAGGCCAGCAGGGCGTCGACATGACCGTGGTAGCAGCCGGCGAACTTCACGACCACGTCGCGGCCGGTGAAGCCGCGCGCCAGCCGGATGGCCGACATGGTGGCCTCGGTGCCCGACGAGACGAAGCGGACCTTCTCGACCGGGGTGCGGGCGACGATCTCCTCCGCGAGCTCGACCTCGGGCTCGGTCGGGGTGCCGTACGACGTGCCGCGGGCGACAGCGGCCTGGACGGCGGCCTGCACCTCGGGGTGCGCGTGCCCGAGCAGCATCGGGCCCCACGAGCAGATCAGGTCGACGTACTCACGCCCGTCGACGTCGGTGAGCCACGCGCCCTGTGCGGAGCGGATGAACCGCGGCGTGCCGCCGACCGCGTTGAAGGCCCGCACCGGGGAGTTGACACCCCCCGGGGTCACGGCTCGGGCCCTCGCGAAGAGAGCGGCGGAGACGGGCGCCTCGGACGGCGCGGGCAGGGTCACCTCGTCATTGTCGCCCAGCCACCCAGCGACCGTCGCAGCGCCACCGGGACCGGGCGGTCGCCGGTGTGGTCCAGCCCACTCGGAGCAGTTCGGACCGATCTCCGTTTCCGCGTCATACCTGGCGGGCATCGTCGTCCCAGCACCGTGACCGGTCGCCAGCACCACCGCCGGACGGTCTCGACAGCCGACCACGCATCTGCGTGATCGCTGGTCGCACGTAACTTCCGTGTGACACGATTCGTTAGGTGCGTCACATGTGCTTGAGGGAGCACGGGCAGCACACAGGAATTCTTTGGGGAGACGATCGATGACTCGACACCGCACCGGCCACGTCAAGCGTGCCGCCGCGCTCGTGCCGCTGGGCCTGCTCTCGGCAGCCTGGACCGCCAGTCTCGTGACGGCGGGCGCCGGGTCCACGGTCGCCGCGCCCGAGCCTGCCTCGTCGTCCACGCTCGGCGACGGCACGTCGGTGCCGGCCGAGGCGATCGAGGAGCCGGCGTCGGTCTCGGCGCCCGACGAGCTCGCCCCCGGCATCACCGGCGGACTGCTCGGCCCCAACGTCACCTCCGTCGTCGCCACCGCCTCCAGCGCGTCCATCCCGGCCGGGGCGCTCGCTGCCTACCAGCGCGCCGAGACGGTCATCAACTCCGCCGACGCCTCGTGCCACCTGTCGTGGCAGCTGATCGCGGCCATCGGACGCGTCGAGTCCAACCACGGCCGCTTCGGCGGCAACGTGCTCGACACGGACGGCGTCGCCACGCCCGGCATCTACGGTCTGCCCCTCAACGGCAAGGCGGGCACCAGTCTGATCTCCGACACCGACGCCGGTCAGTTCGACCGCGACAAGGTGTTCGACCGGGCGGTCGGCCCGATGCAGTTCATCCCCTCGACCTGGTCCGTCGTGGGCGTCGACGCCGACGGCGACGGCCAGCGCAACCCGCAGGATATCGACGACGCGGCCCTGGCCAGCGCCGTCTACCTCTGCTCGGGCTCCGACGACCTCGCGACGACCGCCGGCCAGGAGGCTGCGGTCTACCGCTACAACCACTCGACGTCGTACGTCGACCTGGTGCTGTCGATCATGGACGCCTACATGTCCGGCGACTACACCTCGGTGCCGACCAGCGTCTCGGCCGCCGGCTACCTGCTCCCCGCGCCGGCCCCGACGTCGGCCCCGCAGCAGACCAAGGGCCCGCACACGATCTCCAGCCAGGGCCCCGACCCGGTCGAGCCCTC
>WLIH01000267.1 GCA_009702305.1 Actinomycetota bacterium
CGACGACTGGTCAGGCGAGTCCCGGGACCCGGCGACGCTCTCCGGCGGCGAGACGTTCGTCGTCTCCCTCGCGCTCGCCCTCGGGCTGGCCGACGTGATCACCCAGGAGAGCGGCGGCGCCGATCTCGACACGCTGTTCGTCGACGAGGGCTTCGGCTCCCTGGACGCCGACACCCTCGACGACGTGATGGACACCCTCGACTCGCTGCGCGACGGCGGGCGGGTCGTCGGCGTCGTGAGCCACGTGGCCGAGATGCGCGACCGGATCCCCACCCAGCTCGTGGTCACCAAGTCCCGCAGCGGCTCCACGCTCGCCCTGACTCGCTCCACCTCGGGCTGAGCCCAGGTCGGCTGCAGCCGGTGGGGTCGGCGTACTAGGTTCGTCGTCATGACCGGATCGCCGCCCGACCCACGACTCGACCCGTCGTTCACCGCGCTGCCCTATCGCGACCTCGCCGAGATCGCGCTCGGTCGCGCCGGCGAGCTCGGCGTCACCCATGCCGACTTCCGCTTCGAGCGGGTGCGCTACCAGGACCTCTCGGTCCGCGACGGCGTGCTGCAGTCGGCCAGCGACACCGAGGACCTGGGCTTCGCGGTGCGCGTGATCCACCGCGGCGCCTGGGGCTTCGCGTCCGGTGTCGTCCTGACGCCCGAGGAGGCTCGCCGGGTCGCCGAGCAAGCTGTCGCGGTCGCGGAGGTCGCCTCGGCGATGACCAGCACCCCGGTCCAGATCGCGCCCGAGCCGGCGTACGACGACGTCACCTGGGTGTCGTCCTATGTCACCAACCCGTTGGACGTGCCGGTCGCCGACAAGGCCGCCGTGCTGATCGACTGGACCGAGCGGCTGCGCACGGGCGCCGCGGTGGACCACGCGTCGGCGTTCCTCCAGCAGGTCCAGGAGAACAAGTTCTACGCCGACCTCAGCGGCACCCGCACCACCCAGCAGCGGATCCGGATGATGCCGGGCTTCGAGGCGATGGGTGCCGGGGCCGACACGTTCGACTCGATGTCGAGCATCGCACCGCCCGTCGGGCGCGGCTGGGAGTACCTCACCGACGGCAGCTACGACTGGGACACCGAGATCGAGCAGGTGCCCGAGCTCCTCGCCGAGAAGCTCAAGGCACCGAGCGTGGAGGCCGGCACCTACGACCTGGTCATCCACCCCTCGAACCTCTGGCTGACCATCCACGAGTCGATCGGGCACGCGACCGAGCTCGACCGGGCTCTCGGCTACGAGGCCAACTACGCCGGCACGTCGTTCGCGACCTACGACAAGCTCGGCACACTGCAGTACGGCTCCCCGGTCATGAACGTCACCGGCGACCGCACCGTCGAGCACGGCCTGGCCACGATCGGCTACGACGACGAGGGGGTCGGCACCCAGAGCTGGGACATCGTCAAGGATGGCGTGCTCGTGGGCTACCAGCTCGACCGCGCCATGGGACACATGAAGCCCGAGCTCGCTGCGCTGGATTCCGGGCAGGGTCGCTCCAACGGCTGCGCGTACGCCGACTCGCCGGGCCACATCCCGATCCAGCGGATGGCGAACGTCTCCCTGCAGCCGGCCCCCGACGGGCCGTCGACCGAGGAGCTGATCGGGCGGGTCGAGCGCGGTCTCTACGTCGTCGGCGACAAGTCGTGGTCGATCGACATGCAGCGCTTCAACTTCCAGTTCACCGGCCAGCGCTTCTACCGGATCACCGACGGCGAGCTGAGCGGCCAGGTCCGCGATGTCGCCTACCAGGCCACGACCACCGACTTCTGGGGCTCGATGGAGGCCGTCGGCGGTCCCCAGACCTGGGAGCTCGGCGGTGCCTTCAACTGCGGCAAGGCCCAGCCCGGGCAGGTCGCCGCCGTCAGCCACGGCTGCCCGACGTCGCTCTTCCGCGGCGTACGCATCCTGAACACCACCGAGGAGGCGGGTCACTGATGAGCGACCTCGCGATCGCCGTGCACCCGCAGTCCCTGGTCGAGCAGGCCCTCGTGGCCTCGACGGCCGACGACTGCATCGTCATCGTGCGCGACAAGACCAGCGCCAACCTGCGCTGGGCCAACAACACGCTCACCACCAACGGCGTGATGCACGGCGTCGCCGTGACCGTGGTGTCGTTCGTCCGCTCCGCGAGCGGCACCAGCGTGGGCTCGGTCAGCGGCAGCGCCACCGACCAGGCCCAGGTGACCGCCCTCGTGCAGGCAGCGGACGCGGCGGCGCGCGCAGGCTCGCCCGCCGAGGACGCCGCCGAGCTCGTGCGCGACGTCGCCAGCCCGGACTGGGACGACGCACCCGTGCCGACCGACATCCACGTCTACGACACGTTCGCGCCCGCTCTCGGCGAGGCCTTCGGCCGGGCCGGTGCCGAGGACCGGATCCTCTACGGCTTCGTCAACCACGAGATGACGACGACGTACCTCGGCTCCAGCACCGGCCTGCGGCTGCGGCACACGCAGCCGACCGGCCACTACGGCTGCACCGGCAAGCCGAGCGACCTGAGCCAGAGCGCGTGGGTCGGCGGCGCGACCCGCGACTTCACCGACGTCGACGCCCTCGCGATGGACGCCACGCTCGCCCAGCGCATCGGCTGGGGCGCGCGTCGCGTCGACCTGCCGGCCGGACGCTACGACACGATCCTGCCGCCCAGCGCGGTGGCCGACCTGATGATCGACGCCTACTGGTACGCCGGCGCCCGGGTCGCGTGGGAGGGCCAGTCGGTCTACAGCAGGCGCGGCGTCGGCACCCGGATCGGCGAGCAGATCACCTCGCCCGGCGTGCGGATGTACTCCGACCCGGCGTACCCGGCTCTGCAGTGTGCGCCGTTCAACGTCGCCACGTCGTCGAGCAACGATTCCTCGGTCTTCGACAACGGTCTCCCGCTCGACCGCACCGACTGGATCCGCGACGGCGAGCTCACCGCGCTGCTGCAGACCCGCCACTCGGCCGAGATGACCAAGCAGCCGGTCACCCCCGGCATCGACAACCTCATCGTCGAGGTCGAGGGCGGCACCGGATCGGTCGAGGACCTCGTCGCCGGCACGGAGCGCGGTCTCCTGCTGACCTGCCTGTGGTACATCCGTGAGGTCGACCCGCAGTCGCTGCTGCTGACCGGGCTCACCCGCGACGGCGTCTACCTCGTCGAGGACGGCGAGATCACCGGCGTGGTCAACAACTTCCGGTTCAACGAGAGCCCGATCGACCTGCTGCGTCGCTTCAGCCACGCCTCCGCCACGGTGCCGAGCTTCAGCCGGGAGTGGGGCGACGACTACTTCTCCCGCACCGCGACGCCCGCGCTGCGGGTGCCCGACTTCAACATGTCGAGCGTCTCCCAGGCCATGTAGCCGCCTCGGCATGGTCTGGACCGGCACGCGGTGGTGCAACCGGCGGGCGGTGGGGGGCGTATCCCCCACGACAACCGACGGACACCAGCACAGGAGCACCACCACCATGCGCACCAGCAGCACCCTCGCGACCCTCAGCCTCGCGCCCCTCACCCTCGGGGCGGCGCTGGCACTCGCGACGATCGCACCGGCCCTCGCCGAGGAGCCGGCGTCGACCACCACCCACGAGGTCGGCAACGTCCTGGAGTGCACCGGCACCTGGCAGGGCCGCGCGGTCTACGCCAGCCTCTACGAGAACGCCGCGTTCACCAACGTCGTCCAGGTCCTCGTCGGCGACGACGGCGACCAGGTGGGCGACAGCCGCGAGTCGGCCACGCCGTACATCGAGGACAGCCAGGTCAAGGCCGGCCTCCGGGTCGGTGGCAAGAAGGCCACCGTGAAGGGGTACGCCGTCGCCGCAGGCCCCCGCCGCGCGGTGCACGACGTGCAGGACGACGCCGGGCAGCGCGTCGAGTCCGACGGCTTCCACCGTCGCCTGGACCACCGGATCAGGTTCACCTGGAAGGGCGTCTCGGCCCCGCTGACCTGCGCCACGGCGTTCCACTTCGACCTGCAGGTGACCCGGACCGACGTCACCGGGGACTGACCGCTCCCCCACCGTCCGCCCCGGAGGCGCTCACTCGGCGAACGCCTCCGGCGGCGGGCAGGCGCACACCAGGTTGCGGTCGCCGTAGGCCTGGTCGATGCGACCCACGGGCGGCCAGTACTTGTCGGGGTCGATCCCGGTCGGGAAGACCGCGAGCTCGCGCGAGTACAGGCGGTCCCACTCCCCCACCAGCGCGCGGGAGGTGTGCGGGGCTCCTCGCAGCGGAGAGTCCTCGGGCGTCCACTCGCCGGCGCCGACCCGGTCGATCTCGGCCTTGATCGCGATCATGGCGTCGCAGAAGCGATCGATCTCGGCCAGGTCCTCCGACTCGGTGGGCTCCACCATCAGCGTGCCGGCGACCGGGAACGACATCGTCGGCGCGTGGAAGCCGTAGTCGACCAGCCGCTTCGCGACGTCGTCGACGCTCACACCCGTGTCGCGGGTCAGGCCGCGCACGTCGAGGATGCACTCGTGGGCGACCAGCCCGCCGTGCCCGCGGTAGAGCACCGGGTAGTGCTCGCCCAGACGCGCGGCGACGTAGTTGGCCGACAGCACGGCGGACGCAGTGGCCCGAGTCAGGCCCTCGGGACCCATCAGCCGGATGTAGGCCCACGAGATCGGCAGGATGCCCGCGGAGCCGTAGGGCGCGGCCGAGATCGGACCGATGCCGACCCGCTTGTCCTCCTCCGGGTGCAGCCCGTGGGAGGGGAGGTACGGCGCCAGGTGGGCACGGACCGCGACCGGTCCGACGCCCGGACCGCCGCCGCCGTGCGGGATGCAGAACGTCTTGTGCAGGTTGAGGTGCGAGACGTCGGCGCCGAACTTGCC
>WLIH01000268.1 GCA_009702305.1 Actinomycetota bacterium
GATCGACAGCCCGACGATGACGAAGGCCATCATCGCGACAAGTCTGGACGCGTCGGTGTTGGACACGACGAACGGCAGCAGCACCATGATCCCGAGACCGATCGCGCCGACGACCAGGCTCAGGTTGCGCACCAGCCACAGCCGGCGCAGCGCGTCGGGCACCGGTGGCAGCGCCTCGACCGAGGCCCACGAGCCCTTCTCCTCGTCCCGTCCGCCCTGGGCCTTCTGGAGCAGGAGGGCGAGCAGGATGATCAGAAACAAGGCGACCTCGACCAGGCCGCTCGAGGGGTAGTTCCACAGCAGGACCTGCTCGATGACACCGAGACTGATCCCGGCGACCAGCGCGACCGGGATGCTCACCATCCGTGCGATCACTGCACCGGCCATGGCGCGCAGCAGGAGGTTGGGGCCGAAGGAGTCGGCGGAGGTGAAGCCCTGCGTGGGTTGGGTCAGGATCGCCGAGAACGCCGAGAGCGCTCCCGCGATCGCCCACGCCAGCCCCGACATCCGACCCGAGAAGATGCCGGCCATCCGGGCGGCCTCGGGGTTCGCGGCAGAGGCCCGCATGGCCAGGCCGTGCTTGCTGTAGCGCAGGAAGCCGGCGATGCCGAGGACGACGATCGGGGAGAGCAGCAGCATCCCGCTGTAGGCGGGCGTCACCAGCAGCGCGCCGACCTCGAACGTCGGCAGGCCCGGCGGCACCGGGTAGATCGACCCGGCGGAGGCTTGGTTGTTGATCAGGAAGCCGAAGACCACGAGGAACTGGCCGATGCCCAAGGTCGCCACGACGCTCATCAGACGCGGGGCGTTGCGCAGGCGTCGCACGACAGCGGTCTCGGCAGTCCACCCGACGGCGGCGGCGACCATGAGCGCGATGGGGAACGCGACCCAGTACGGGATGTGCCACTTGACCGCGGCCAGGCCGAAGAAGGCCGCGCCGAACGCGCCGATCTGACCGTGCGCGAAGTTGATGATCTTGTTGGTGCGATAGATCAGCACCAGCCCCACCGACAGCAGCCCGTAGGTCATGCCCACGATGACACCGAGCACCACCACCGGCACGGGCGTCTCCAGGGACAGGTCGCTCGTGCGGCGCAGCACCTGCAGGGCAGCCAGCACCAGCACCACACCCGCCGCCAGGGTGAGGGCCGCGCGCACCTGGCTCCCCGACGGCGGACGGATCCGTCGACGCGGCGTGCTCGCGTCCTCGAGGCCGTCGTCGATGACGGGGGCGGTCATGCTCACGACGTGCCCTCCATCGCCGCACTGCCCGCGAGGAACACCGCGCGCAGCAGGTCGTCGCGACCGAGCAGTTCCTTGGCGGCTCCGTCGAACTTCATCTCGCCCTTCTCCATGAAGTAGGCGTGGTCGACGAGATTGAGCGCGATGTTGACGCTCTGCTCCACCAGCACGACCGCGGTGCCCTGGGCATTGATGTCGCGGACCATGTCCAGGAGCTGGCCGACGATCACCGGGGCCAGACCGAGCGAGAGCTCGTCGATGACCAGCAGGCGGGGCTCGAGGATCAGCGCCTTGGACAGGGCCAGCATCTGCTGCTCACCGCCGGAGAGCTGGGCGGCGAGGCTGTTGCGACGCTCCCCGAGGCGCGGGAAGACGTGGAGGCAGTGGTTGATCTTCGCGTCGAGCTGGCGGCGGCTGATCTTGGCCGTGTGACCGTAGGTCCGCAGGTTCTCCACCACGGTCATCGGTCCGAAGACCGCCTTGCCACCGGGGATCTGGGTGATCCCGAGATCGACGCGGCGCTCGGCGTCGAGGTAGGTGATGTCCTGGCCGCGGAATCGGACCGAGCCCTTGCTCGGCAGGCCGACCCCGGAGACGACCTTGAGCAGCGTCGACTTGCCGGCGCCGTTGACACCGAGCAGCGCGACCATCTCGCCCTCGTCGACCGTGAAGTCGACGTCGTAGAGCACCTGCAGCTGACCGTAGGAGAAGTCGACGCCACGACAGGAGAGCATCGGCAGCGACCCGCCGCGCGACTCGATCCGCCTGATCTCCTCGTCCTCCAGGACCTGCTCGATCATCCGGTCGAGGTCGTCGTTGATGTACTTGCCGGCACCGGCGATCACGACAGCCCCGATGATCCCGACCAGCGCGAAGGTCACGATCGAGCCGACCGAGCCGTACTCCGACTGCACCGAGCCGAGGAGGAGGGCGCCGGCCACGGTGCCGGAGGCGACGAAGATGCCGAACAGCCCGCCCGCGTGCGGCCTCATCTCAGACGGGATCACCGACATGATCCCGATCGTCAGGGCCGGCCCGATGATCCCCAGTGCCGCCGAGGACACGCCGAACGCCACGACCATCGCCCAGAAGTTGGGCATCAGCCCACCCACGGCGATCGCGAGGATGCCGACCCCGAGTGCGGCTCCGGTGGTCGTCAGGATGCGTGCGGGATTCTCCCGGAAGAGGCGCTCGCCGCGGCTGCCGTAGAGCGCCAGCGCCACCACACCCACGACCGCCTGGTAGGCGAGGAAGAGCGCGCGCTGGCTGTCGTCGAGCTCCCAGCGCTCCTCGAGGAAGAACGTCGTGAAGATGCCGAGCGGCGCGGCCAGGAAGCCAACCACGGCCAGGCCGCTGAGCAGTCGGCGCACGGTCGGGATCAGCAGCAGGCGGCGACAGATCTCCCAGAATCCCAGCGCCACGTCGTCGGCGGACAGCTCGTCGGTGTCGCCGTGCTTCTCGTGGACCGACTGGCGCAACTGCTGGGTGTCCCACTTACCGAAGCCGGGGTCGCGCAGTCCCAGGGAGCCCAGGGTCGAGAAGGTCGCGACCACGCCCAGGGCGATGAAGACGCCACGCCAGGTCAGGTCGAAGTAGCCCGCCAGCACGAAGACCAGCAGGGGCGAGATGACCTCACCGGCTCGGTTGAGCGCGGTGTAGACCGAGATCACCCGGACCCGGGTGGTCGGGTGGTAGGAGTCCATCAGCAGCGGGGCGTGCAGGGCGGCGACACTGCCGGTCGTGAGCCCGTCGGCGATCAGGATGAGCATCAGGCCGAGCAGCGAGGTCACCAGACCGGTGTAGAGCGTCAGGACCGCCCACCCGACCGCCGTGACCAGGCAGAGCAGCGCCCGCCGCTGGCCGCGCTGGCTCAGCCAGGCGACCGGCAACGGCGAGAGGGCGACCGCGATGCCCTTGACCGCGGCGACGCCGGCGATGGCGCCGAACCCGATGCCGAGCGAGCGGGCGATGTCGGGGGCCAGCACCGAGAACGCGTAACCCTGGAAGGCGTCGGTGATCGTGAGGATGCCGAGCGCGAAGAGCGGGTAGACGGAGGTCTGGTGCTCCTTGAGCTGGCGTCGCAGCCCGCCGGTCTGGGAGTCACCGGTGACGCCGAGCGTTGCGCGCGCCGCCGCCTTCAGCTCGTCGCGGGTCTCGATGACCTCGTCCAGCCCGCCCACCCCGGGAGTGGACCGATGGGCGCGCTTCGGTGGGTCGGGCAGCATCGCGGTCACTGGTCGAGCACCTTGTTCTCGAGCTTGAACTGGCGAAACCACGCGTGCTCGCCGATCCGGCGGCCCTCGGAGTCCAGGAGCACCACCGTGACCTGGTGCAGCTGGATCCGCGCCTTGGAGGACAGCGGGTTGACCAGGCTCAACGTGATCGACGGCTTGCGCGTCGTGTAGACACCCGCGGCAGCGAGGTAGTCCTTGCTCGTGCAGCGGGGGTTGTCCTCGCATTGCGGATCACCGTCGCCGACGTCGGCGAGAGTCCGGCCCGGCTTGACCGGAGCCCGGTCGACGAAGACGGCGTAGTAGCCGGCGGCGTCGGTGGGCTCGGCCTTCTCGGACCTGTCGAGGACCTCGAAGTCCTCCATCGTCCAGGTCACCTCGAGCGGCAGCTCCACCAGCTCGTAGGCGTCCGGCGCGGTGAACTGCAGCCGGTGGTCCTTGACGAACTGCATCTCCGCCAGATCCACGCACCCACTGCACGCGAGCACGCCGACGGCCACCAGCGCAGCGACGACGGCGCGGCGGAGACGTGGCATGGCGTTCCTTTCGACGGGGGACCGATCCAGGTGTGAGGAGCGGGTGCGCGAGGGTGATCGGAGCAGGGGCAGGTCAGCCCATGACCGTCCCGGTGGACTGGGCGTTGCGGCTGCGAGTGCGACTGAAGGCGGTGAGGTCGATCTCGTGGCCGGTGTGGGTGCCGACCAGGGTCGTGCCGCCCTGCACGAGCGTGCTGATGATCCGCCCGACGACCGGGGCGTTCTTGAACTGGTTGCCGCTGGTGCCGATCGCGACGAGGAACCCGTCCAGCTCGGTGCGGTCGTAGATCGGCGTCCAGTCCGGCGTCACGTCGTAGACGCCGCACACGCCCGACGGCCGCAACGGGACGCCGAGGTCGGGGAAGCGCCGAGCGGCGCGGGTCACCTGCGCCTCGAAGATGCGCGGCGTCACCGTCATCGCGGCGTCCTCGGGCCGGTCGAGCCACTCCAGAGGCTCGCACTCGGGCTCGGTGCCGCCGACGAGCAGGCCGTCACCGGGAGTGCCCCGCATGTAGGTGCCGAGGTCGAGGTCCGCGAGGCACGGTCCGATGCCGGCTGCGGTGTCGTTGTACGCCGGAGGTGCGGCCACGTGGTGGACCTCCTGGCGCATGGGACGTGTGCCGACGGTCCAGTCCTGCCCGACACCGGCGAGGGCGTTGAGCTGGCCCGACCACGGACCGGTGGCGTTGACGACTACCCGGCTGGAGATCGTCGTCCCGTCGTCGAGCTCGACGCCGCCCACGGCGTCGGACCCGGCCCCGAGCACCCGGACGACGCGGCGACGGA
>WLIH01000269.1 GCA_009702305.1 Actinomycetota bacterium
CCTCGAGGAAACACGGCTCCAGACCGAGGATCGCCGTCGCGCGGATCTGCAGTCCCTCGTGGCGACTGGCGGCGGCAGCGATCTCCTCGGGCACGTCGACCCGGGCGTGGTAGGCCTCGGTCAGCAGCAGCGGCACCACGACGATCTCGTCGTGACCGGCCTTGACGAGCCGGTCCACGACCGTCTGGAACGACGGCTTGGACAGGTCCAGGAAGGCCGCCTCCACGCGCAGGTCCGGCCGGGTCCGGCGGACCTCGGCGACGAGGGCGGTGATGGTGGCGGCGGAGCGCGGGTCACGACTGCCGTGAGCCAGGGCCACCAGTGCAGGAGCAGCCATTGCGCGGCCTCCTTCCGTGTCCGTCTGCGACGGGATCGATCTACAGGGGATGTGCGGGGGAACTGCAGGGGGATGGAGCTGTCGTGCGGGTCCGGGTCAGGAGTGGATCCCGCACTCGGTCTTGTTGGTGCCGGCCCAGCGACCGCTGCGGGCGTCCTCGCCCGGAGCGACCCGTCGGGTGCACGGGGCGCACCCGATGGACGGGTAGCCGTCGTAGACCAGCGGGTTGACCAGCACGCCGTTGTCGACGATGTACTGCTCGACCTGCTCGTCGGACCACCGCGCGATCGGGGAGACCTTGACCTTCTGCTTCTTGGCGTCCCAGCCGATCACCGGGGCGATCACCCGGTTGTGCGTCTCGGCCCGGCGCAGGCCGGTTGCCCAGGCGTCGTACCCGTCCAGCGAGCGCGCGAGCGGCTCGACCTTGCGCAGCTTGCAGCACAGGTCGGGGTCGGTCTTGTAGAGGTCCTTGCCGTACGCCGCGTCCTGCTCGGCCACGCTCTGCACCGGGGTGAGCGTGATCAGGTTGACCGGCATGGTCGCCTCGACGGCGTCGCGGGTGCCGATCGTCTCGACGAAGTGGTAGCCGGTGTCCAGGAAGACGACGTCGATGCCCGGCACGACCTTGGAGGCGAGGTGCGAGAGCACGGCATCGCCCATCGAGGAGGTGACGCAGAAGCGCTTGCCGAAGGTGGCGGCGGCCCACTCGATGATGGTCTCGGCGGGCGCGAGCTCGAGCTCGGCTCCCCAGTGCGACACGAGGTCGCGCAGCTCCTCGGGCGTGCGCCCGGCAGTCTCGATCCCGCGGTAGTTGCGGGCCGACGTGGTGGTGGCGGCGGTCATCAGGACACCCCTGCTCCATGGTCTGCGCCCGGCCGGATCAGGCCGAGCATCTTCAGGGAGAAGGCCCGCAGGCACGATCGGCATTCCCAGCTGCCGTGCGGCGAGGTGATCTCGCCGTCCGCGGCGGCCACCTCGTGCGGGCGCAGGTCCTCGTCGCCGCAGTAGGGGCAGTGGAAGGGGATCGCGCGCTCGGACATCAGACGACCTCCAGTGCCTTGTCGCCGCGCAGCAGGTCCTCGTCGGCGCGGGCGACCCAGGTCGTGAACGTCTCGCCCTCAGTGCGGTCGGCGAGGTAGGCGTGCACGACGTTGGTGATGTAGTCGTCGAGGCCGGCGCTGGTGACCTTGTGGGCGCGCAGCTTGCGACCGAAGTTGGCCTGCAGGCCGGTCGCGCCGCCGAGGTGCACCTGGAAGCCCTCGACCTGCTCGCCGTCGTGCATGACCAGCTGGCCCTTGAGGCCGATGTCCGCGATCTGGGTGCGGGCGCAGGCATTGGGGCAGCCGTTGACGTTGACGGTGATGGGGGAGTCGAGGTCGGGGAAGCGCTTCTCGAGCTCCGTCACCAGGTCGCGGGCGCGGTTCTTGGTGTCGACGATCGCGAGCTTGCAGAACTCGATGCCGGTGCAGGCCATCGTGTTGCGCCGCCACTGCGAGGGCCGCGCCGAGAGACCGATCTCGTCGAGACGCGCCACGACCGCCTCGACGTCGTCGCCGTCGACGCCGATCAGCACGATCTTCTGGTACGGCGTGAGGCGGGCCCCGGCGATGCCGAACTCGTCGATCAGGTCGGCGAGCTGGATCAGCAGGGTGCCCGAGACCCGGCCGGCGCTCGGAGCGACGCCGATGTAGGACTTGCCGTCCTTCTGCTCGTGCACGCCGATGTGGTCGCGGTGACCGACGGGGGAGGCGGGCGACTCGCAGCTGACGAGCTCGCGGCCGAGGTACTCCTTCTCGAGGACCTCGCGGAACTTCTCGACGCCCCAGTCGGCGACCAGGAACTTCAGGCGGGCGCGCGAGCGCAGCCGGCGGTAGCCGTAGTCGCGGAAGATCGACGCCACGCCCTCCCAGGCGTCGGCCACCTCGTCGAGGGGGATCCAGACGCCCATCTTCTGGGCGAGCATCGGGTTGGTGGACAGGCCGCCGCCGACCCACAGGTCGAAGCCCGGGCCGTGCTCGGGGTGCACCGTGCCGACGAAGGAGATGTCGTTGGTCTCGGGGGAGACGTCATGCGAGGGGTGGCCGGTCAGCGCCGTCTTGAACTTGCGCGGGAAGTTGGCGAAGTCCGGGTCGCCGATGAAGCGGCGGTAGATCTCCTCCAGCGCGGCCGTGCCGTCGATGATCTCGTCGACGGCGACCCCGGCGACGGGCGAGCCGAGGAACGGCCGGGGCGAGTCGCCGCACGCCTCGAGGGTCGAGAGGCCGGCGTTCTCGAGCAGCTCCCAGATCGCCGGGACGTCCTCGATCCGGATCCAGTGGTACTGGATGTTCTCGCGGTCGGTCACGTCGGCGGTGTCGCGGGCGTAGTCGCGCCCGATCTCGCCGAGGGCGCGGACGGTGGCGCCGGTGAGCAGGCGACCGTCGGAGCGCACGCGCATCATGAAGAACTCGTCGTCGAGCTCCTCCTCCTCGAGCATCGCGGTCTTGCCGCCGTCGAAGCCGGGGGCGCGCTGCGTGTAGAGGCCCATCCAGCGGAAGCGGCCACGCAGGTCGGCCGGGTCGATGGAGGCGAAGCCGCGCTTGGAGTAGATGTTGAGGATGCGGGCCTGGACGTTGAGCGGGTTGTCGTCCTTCTTGGACTGCTCGTTCTTGTTCAACGGCTCGGTGTAGCCCAGCGACCACTGACCCTCGCCGCGCTTGGGGCGGGGGATCTCGGTGTGCTGGGGCCGCTTGGCGACGGGACGCAGGTCGGGCATGAGCAGTGGGTTCCTCGACGGTGAGCGCGCTCGAGCCCCGGGACCGGGGCGGTCGGCGACGCGTGGGACGGAAGGGTCGTCAGGCGGTCGTCAGCGAGGCCAACACGTCATGCTGCTCGTGCGCCCGAAGTCCACGTGGCGACGTACCACGAGGTGCGCATGGGTGGCAGCACTGATCATGGGGAGCAGTCTCATTCCTCGGACGCCTTGCCCACAAGGCGAAATCCCATGATCTGAGATGGCCGTCCATGATGCGAGACGCGACGTCGGATGCCCCCGCCCAACGAGGCTCGGGATGCGGTCCACGTCACACTCCCGTCATCTGGGTCGCAGATGTCCGGACCCGGCGAGACGTCAGTAGGCTGAGCGTCATGAGCGACGACCTCTCCCGGCTGACCAGCAGTGCGTACTCCCAGGCTCTCGAGGTCATCGCCTCGGTCGAGCCCCGCATCGCGGCCGCGACCCGTCAGGAGCTCGCCGACCAGCGCAGCTCGCTGAAGCTGATCGCCAGCGAGAACTACGCCTCCCCGGCCGTGCTGCTGACGATGGGCACCTGGTTCAGCGACAAGTACGCCGAGGGCACCGTCGGCCACCGCTTCTACGCGGGCTGCCAGAACGTCGACACCGTCGAGTCGCTCGCTGCCGAGCACGCACGCGAGCTCTTCGGCGCGGAGTACGCCTACGTCCAGCCGCACTCGGGCATCGATGCCAACCTCGTCGCCTTCTGGTCGATCCTCGCCCACCGGGTGGAGGGCCCGTGGCTGGAGAAGTACGGCGCCAAGAACGTCGCCGAGCTCAGCGACACCGACTGGGAGACGCTGCGCCACGAGCTCGGCAACCAGCGCCTGCTCGGCATGTCACTCGACGCCGGCGGTCACCTGACCCACGGCTTCCGCCCCAACATCAGCGGCAAGATGTTCCACCAGCAGCAGTACGGCACCGACCCCGAGACCGGCCTGCTCGACTACGACGTGGTCGCCGCCAAGGCGCGCGAGTTCAAGCCGCTGATCCTGGTGGCCGGCTACTCCGCCTACCCGCGCCGGGTGAACTTCGCCAAGATGCGCGAGATCGCCGACGAGGTCGGTGCCACCCTGATGGTCGACATGGCGCACTTCGCCGGTCTCGTCGCGGGCAAGGTCTTCACCGGCGACGAGGACCCGGTGCCCCACGCCCACGTCGTCACCACGACCACCCACAAGTCCTTGCGTGGCCCGCGCGGCGGCATGGTGCTCGCCACGGAGGAGTACGCGCCCTCCGTCGACCGGGGCTGCCCGATGGTGCTGGGGGGTCCGCTGTCGCACGTCATGGCGGCCAAGGCCGTCGCCTTCGCCGAGGCGCGCCAGCCGGGCTTCCAGGTCTACGCCCAGCAGGTCGCCGACAACGCGAAGTCGCTGGCCGACGGCTTCATGAAGCGCGGCGCCAAGCTCGTCACCGACGGCACCGACAACCACATCGTGCTGCTCGACGTGTCGTCCTTCGGACTGACCGGGCGCCAGGCCGAGTCGGCGCTGCTCGACGCCGGAGTCGTGACCAACCGCAACTCCGTGCCGTCCGACCCGAACGGCGCCTGGTACACCTCCGGCGTCCGGCTCGGCACTCCGGCGCTCACCACGCGCGGCTTCGGCCACGACGAGTTCGACAACGTCGCCGAGCTGATCGTGCACGTCCTGCAGAACACCGAGGCCGGCACG
>WLIH01000027.1 GCA_009702305.1 Actinomycetota bacterium
CCGCCAGCCGCGCTCGTTCTACGAGTTCCGCGCCTCGGTGATCCTGCACGAGATGGCGCACATGTGGTTCGGCGACCTGGTCACCATGAAGTGGTGGGACGACCTGTGGCTCAACGAGTCGTTCGCCGAGTGGGCCTGCTATCACGCCGAGGTCGAGGCCACGGAGTTCACCGACTCCTGGACCGGCTTCGCCAACGCCCGCAAGCAGACCGGCTACCGCGCCGACCAGCTGCCCAGCACCCACCCGATCGCTGCCGACAACTTCGATCTGCACGCGGTCGAGGTCAACTTCGACATGATCACCTATGCCAAGGGCGCCTCGGTGCTCAAGCAGCTGGTGGCCTGGGTCGGCCTGGACGACTTCGTCGGCGGACTGCGGCAGTACTTCAAGGACTTCGCCTTCGGCAACTCCGAGTTCACCGACCTGCTCGCCGCGCTGGAGAAGTCGTCGGGCCGCGAGCTCGGCGGCTGGGCGCAGGAGTGGCTGCAGACCGCGGGCGTCAACACGCTGACCCCCGAGTTCGAGCTCGATGCCGAGGGTCGCTACCGCTCGCTCGCCGTGCGCCAGAGCGCCCACCCCGACTGGCCGACCTTGCGGCGCCACCGCATCGGCGTCGGCCTCTACGACGAGCAGGACGGCCGCCTGGTGCTGCGGCGCACCGTCGAGCTCGACGTCGAGGGCGAGCTGACGTCGGTCGACGAGCTGGTCGGCGAGACCCAGCCCGACCTGCTGCTGCTCAACGACGGCGACCTCACCTACGCCAAGATCCGGCTCGACGAGCGCTCGCTGGCCACGGTCATCGGCGGGCTGTCCAAGCTCGACGACTCGTTGGCCCGCGCGCTGGTCTGGGGCGCCGCCTGGGACATGACCCGCGACGCCGAGATGCGCGCCCGCGACTTCGTGGCCCTGGTGCTCGCCAACATCGGCGAGGAGACCGATGCGTGGGGCGTCAGCCGGATCCCGGTCTACGCCGCGCAGGCGGTCAACTCCTACTCCGACCCGGCCCATCGCGACGAGCTGCGTGCGACCTGGGAGGCGGGCCTGCGCGAGCTGATGCTGGCCGCCGTGCCCGGCACCGACCACCAGCTGACCTTCGTGCGCGCCTTCGCCGGTGCTGCGGGCAGCGACTCCGCCATCGCCGACGTCACCGCGATCCTCGACGGCGAGCTGGTGCTCGACGGGCTCAGCGTCGACCAGGATCTGCGCTGGGCGCTGGTGACCTCCCTGGCAGCCGCGGGTGTCGCGGGCAGCCGCATCGACGACGAGCTGGCTGCCGACGGCACCATCTCGGGTCAGGAGAAGGCGGCGGCGGCCCGGGCCTCGCAGCCCGACGCCGACGCGAAGGCGGCCGCGTGGACGCTCACGATGGAGCGCGACGACACGCCCAACGAGACCTCGCGCTCGATCGCCCTGGCCTTCATGCGCTCGACGCAGACCGAGGTGCTGGCGCCGTACGTCGACCTCTACCTCGCTGCCGCCGACACGGCGTGGGGATTCCTCGGCACCCACCGCGCCTCGGTGGTGCTGGCCAATCTCTTCCCCCACCCGCTGACCTCGCCCGAGATGCTGGCGAGGGTCGAGGCGTGGCTCGAGACGTCACCGGCCCCGACCCCGGCCAAGCGTTTCGTCCGCGAGGGCCACGCCGACGCCACCCGCGCCCTGGCTGCCCAAGAGCGCGACGCCCGGGGGTGACCGCCGTCAGCCCGCGTGCAGGGTGTGCGGCGCGCGGGCGTGCTCGGCGAGCATCTGGATGCCGCGCTTGAGGCCGCCGACGAGGTCGTCTCCGGCGAAGTCCGTCTGCATCTGCAGGGCCGCGAGCTCGACCTCGGCGTCGCTCAGGGTGCGGCGGACGTAGCCACCGGTCACGATCTCGAGCACGCGTGCGGTGGGGTCGAGCAGGATCAGGATGCTGCGCGAGGGGGCGACGAGCGAGTTGTGCAGGCTGGTCGCGAAGTCACGCGGGTCGCCCTCGGCGTTGCCGACGAAGACGGAGAACTCCACGCGCGAGAGCTGCTCGGCCTTGCGGATCGCCTGGTCGAGGCTGGTCCGCTCCGAGGAGCTGAACGGGTCACCAGCGGGCACTTGCGCCACCCGCCTGCGAGTCGTCGGTGTCGGGGGCGGCCAGCTCGGCCGTCGTGCGCCGAGGTCCACCGAGCCACTGGTTCTCGACGGCCGGTGCACCGGGAGCCAGGCGCTCGCCGCGCACGAGGGCCGGCGCGTAGACGAGCACGGTGATGACCACCAGGAGGATCAGCGGGATCCCGACCAGCACCAGCACGGTGTGCAGCGGGTCGACCGGGTCCGGGTCGGACCAGCCCACCGGCACGTCGGCCCCGGCCGGGGCGGCGAGCAGCACACTGCCGACTCCGATCAGCGCGAGCGCGACGAGCGCGCCGAAGGCCCGGCGGACGAGGGCGGCAGTGTGGGAGATCACGTGGTGAGGATATCGGCTCCACCCGACATCCTCCGACCAGACGGCCGTCGTCTCAGTCACACCCGTCGCGGCGCTCGATCCTGACCACCGACCTGTCCATACTGGGGCCCATGTCTGTGCCCGTCCCGACCTCCGACCCGTGTGCCGACGGCGACCAGATCTGCAACGCCGTGCAGGACTGGACCGGCGACGACACCGCCGCCCGGGTCGCCGACCTGCTCCTCGGCAAGCCCCTCGCGATCGGCGGCCTGGTGCTGCTCGGCCTGCTGGTCAGGTGGGTCCTGCACCGCATCGTCGATCGCCTGGTCGAGCAGGCGGAGGAGGGCGCGCTCCCCGACCGGGTCAGCAAGTTCTCCCGCTACGGGCGAAAGCCGCCGGCCGTCGCCGCCCGCGACATCGCCACCGCGACCCGGCGTCTGCAGCGCGCGAAGACGATGGGCGACCTGCTCAAGAGCGTGATCACCGGCATCCTGGTCGCGATCGTCGGCACCATGGTGCTCAGCGAGCTCGGCGTCAACATCGCCCCGATCATCGCCAGCGCCGGGATCATCGGCATCGCGCTCGGCTTCGGCGCCCAGTCGCTGGTCAAGGACTTCCTCTCGGGCATCTTCATGATCTTCGAGGACCAGTTCGGTGTCGGCGACGTCGTCGACGTCGGCGAGGCCAGCGGCACGATCGAGGCGGTCAGCCTGCGGGTGACGCGGCTGCGCGACATCAACGGGACGGTCTGGTACGTCCCCAACGGCGAGATCCTGCGCGTGGGCAACATGAGCCAGAACTGGTCGCGCGCGGTGATCGACGTCAACGTCGGCTACGGCGAGGATCTGGTCCGCGTGCAGCGCGTCCTGCGCGAGGTCGCCCACGATCTGTGGGAGGACGACGACTTCAAGGACGTCATCATCGAGGAGCCCGAGATCACCGGGGTGGAGATGCTGGCCCCCGACTCGGTGAGCCTGCGGGTTCTGATCAAGACCGCCCCGATGGAGCAGTGGTCGGTGGCCCGGCAGATGCGCCAGCGGATCAAGGCCCGCTTCGACCACGAGTGCATCGAGATCCCGTTCGCCCAGCGGGTGGTCTGGCACCGCGAGGAAAAGGCCGCGGGCGCCCCCTCCGAGGAGGAGACGCCCGCGAGCTGAGGCTCAGGACGAGGTGTCCGATCGCCTCAGGCGAGCGATGCCTCGAGGGTGATCGTGGTGCCGGTGAGCGCCTGGCTGACCGGGCAGCCCTCCTTGGCGGCGGTGGCCGCCGCGACGAAGTCCTCGGCGCTGATGCCCTCGACGGTGCCGACGACCTTGAGCAGGATGCCGGTGATGCCCTTGCCGGGGGTGAACTCGACCTCCGCGGTCGTCGCGAGCGTCGTGGCCGGCGTGCCGGCCTTGGCCAGGCCGTTGGAGAAGGCCATCGAGAAGCAGGCCGAGTGGGCCGCGGCGATGAGCTCCTCGGGGCTGGTCTTGCCGTTCGCCTCCTCGGCGCGCGAGGGCCACGACACGTCGAAGGTGCCGATGCCCGACGACTCGAGGGTCACCTTGCCGGAGCCCTCGAAGAGGGTGCCCTCCCAGTTGGTGGTCGCGGTGCGGATGGTGGCCATGGGTCACTCCTGATCAGTGGGGTCGACTCGTACGCCGACGAGTCTTCCACGCCGGGTGCGGGCTGCTCGGGCGGCGTCGGCACAATGGGCGGCGTGACGTTCTACGAGGAGATCGGCGGCTTCGACACGATGCAGCGCATCGTGGCGACCTTCTACGAGGGTGTGGCCGACGACGAGGTGCTGCGGCCCCTCTACCCCGAGGAGGACCTCGGCCCCGCGGAGGAGCGCTTCCTGCTCTTCCTGGTGCAGTACTGGGGCGGCCCGACGACGTACTCCGAGCAGCGCGGGCACCCCCGGCTCCGGATGCGCCACGCGCCGTTCGCAGTCGACCTCGAGGCCCGTGACCGCTGGCTGGTGCACTTCCGCGCCGGTCTCGACGCTGCCGCACTGACCCCCGAGCAGGACGCTCAGTTCTGGGACTACGTCACCCACGCGGCGCAGTTCATGGTCAACACCTTCGACTAGCGAGCGCGCCAGTACCCGCAGAACGCTACGTGCTCGCGCGGCACTCCGGCCGCGATCCAGTGCCGCCGCAGCCGGCTCGCCAGCGCCTGCTCGCCGACCACCCAGCCGAAGAACGGCTCGTCGGGCAGCGGCCTCCCCATCGCCGCCGCCAGGACGGCGACACCCGGACGAGCGCGGGGGTCGTCACGGACGACGTAGGTCACCCCGACTCCTGCAGGGGCGACTATCTCGCGCCGATCGGCCACGCTGGGCACTTCGATCAACGCGTGGCCCTGCGTGTCCGGAGCGAGCCCGGCGAGGATGGCGGCCAGTGCGGGCAGTCCGGTCTCGTCGGCCACGAGGGCGACGCGGCGCAGCCCTGAGGGTGGCGCGAAGCCGATGCCCTGATCGAGCACAGCGACGGCGTCCCCGGGCGCGCACGTCTCGGCCCAACGCGCGGCGGGGGCGAGTCTCCCGTCGGGCAGCTCGTGCACGACCAGGTCTAGGTCGATCTCCGGACCATGGGCACCGTCGACGCGGTGCTCGCGCACGGTGTAGCTGCGCATCAGCGGTCGGTCGGCTCGCGAGAGCGCGAGGTATCTCAGGTAGCTGCGCAGGCCGGTCGTCGTCGGCACCCCCGCCAGCGAGCCGCCCGGGGGCGGGATGAAGAGGCGTAGGGACTGGTCGAAGCCGCGTGGGACGACGCCGGCGATGTCCCCGCGACCGAGAGTGACCCGCGTGAAGTGCGGCGAGACCCGCTGACTGCGCAGCACCTCGAGGGCGAGCACCGCGGCACTCTCCGGGCGGCGGCCGGGCGCGGCGGGAATCTGCTTCGACATCGGATGTAACGGTAGGCCCGGCCGGTGACAGGTAGGGAGTGACCCATGTCCGGGACCGACGCCGGACCGAAGGAGCCACCCTCATGCGCCGCACCACCGCTCTTCGCATCGCCGCCGCCAGCACCGTCCTCGCCCTTGCGAGCATCGGCGGCGCCTACGCAGCCGGGACCTCGGGCTCGCCCGACCACGACGGCTCGACGGTCACCAACAAGACGGGGCACGTCGTCGACGACCACGCCGCTGACGGCCAGTCGCGCGCCGCCGAGGCCCGCGCCCGTCGTACGGCGACGGCGAGCCCGTCCGCCATCCCCACGCCGACCCCCGAGCCCACGGTCGTCGCGACCCCGCTCGCCACCGAGCCCACCGACGACGACCTCACCTCGGAGCCGACCCCCGTCGCTCCCACCGAGGACTCCCACGGTCAGCACCACGACGTGGGTGACGACCACGGACACGGCAACGACGACGGTCTCGGTCACGACGACGGTGACGACCACGGCCAGGGCAACGGCCAGGGCAACGACGACGGCGCCGGTCACGACGTTGGCGACGACCACGGCCAGGGCAGCGACGAGGGCCTCGGTCACGACGACGGTCACGACGACGGTGACAACCACGGCAGTAACAGCGGTCATGATGACCATGGCGACGACAACAACAGCCACGGCCCTGACGACGACCAGGATGACGACAACTCCTGATCCACGCTGCGAACCGGAAGGACACCATGGACGATCCGGCTGACCTCCGTCACCGGGTGAGCATCCCGACGCTCGAGCCCGACGACCTGTTCGTCGCGCGCCTGAGCGAGCTCGCAGCCGGGTCCCGCCGCACCCAGGGCGGATGGGCAGGACCCGTCGCCCTCGCTGCCGCCAGCGTCGTCCTGATCGCCGCGCTCGGCGCCTGGGTCGGCGGGGTCCTCCCCGGCACCTCGTCCCCGCTCGAGCCGGCCCAGCAGCCGACGCCGACCGGTCCCCCGCACCAGGGGGACCGGTCGACTCCCACCCCCACGCCTATGCCGGGCCCACCTGCCCGGACCGGCACTCCGACGCCCGATCCGAGCGACGCGGCCACCCGTCCGACTGGCGACGTCACGCCGTCCGGCGCTGCGACCGGACGCGGCGACGACGGCGGCGGTGACGACGGCGGCGGTGACGGCGGCGGCGGCGGCGGCAGTGACGGTCAGCCCGGCAGCGGCCAGGGCCAGGACGACGGGAGCAGCCAGGTCGACGACAACGGCGGCCGCAGCGGCCCGGACGACGGTGGCCCGGACGACGGTGGCCAGGACGACAGTGGCCAGGACGACAGTGGCCCCGACGGCAGCGGCCAGGACAACAGTGGCCCGGGAAGCTCCGACCAGTCCGACGACCGGGTAGGCGACAGCGGATCCGGGGACGACACCGGATCCAGCGACGACAGCGGCTCCGGCGGCGACCGAGAGGACGAGGGTGGCCGCGGATCCGACTGAGCGTGCGCTCGTCGCACGGGCGGCCGTGGGCGATCCCGACGCCTGGCGTGAGCTCTATCGGGCCCACGCTGGGCGGCTGCTCGTGTGGCTGCAGAGCCGACCCACCGGCGACGCCGCGGTGTCGGCCGACGACGTCGCGGCCGAGGCCTGGCTGACGGCGGCGCGCACGGTGGCGTCGTTCGACGGCAGCGACGACCAGTTCGTCGGCTGGCTCTTCGGCGTCGCCCGCAACGTCGGGCTCAACACCTACCGTCGCAGCGACCGCCGTGCCACCGTGCCCGTCGCAGGCGTGCCGGACCGGGCCACGACCCACGACACCGAGGCGCTCGCCGGCGACCTGTCGAGCGTCCTCACCCTGCTCGCTCCCCTCTCCGCGCGTGAGCGCGACGTACTGGTGTGCACCGAGGTGCTCGACCTCGACGCCGCCGCGACCGCCCGAGCCCTGGGGATCGCGAGCACAGCGGTGCGGGTGGCTCGCCACCGCGGGCTGCGTCGTCTGCGCTCCCTGGCGGGGGTCGCCGAGGTGCCGAGCGTGGGTCGGATCTGACCTCTCAGCCCATGGCCTCGACGAGCGCGGACCGGATCGCCGGTGCCGGCTCGGTGGAGCGGTTGGCGGCGAGGTCGTAGAAGACGATGACCACCCGCGACCTCGCCATCAGCTGGTCGCCGTCGACGATCTCGGACTCGATCGTCATGGAGCGGGTGCCCACGTGGGCGATGCGCGACCACAGGTCGTAGGGCTCGCCGCGGAAGCGCAGCGGCACGTGGTACTCCACGTCGACCTGCGCGATCACCGAGTGCGGGTGTCGCGCGCCCGCGGCGATCAGGTCGCGGTAGAGCCGCGAGGTGGTGAGGATCCGCGCCTCCTGGAAGTACTCGAGGTACTTCACGTTGTTGACGTGCCCGAAGACGTCGACGTCGGAGAAGCGCACCTGCACCGGGTAGTGGCCGACCTTGGACGGCGCGACCGGCGTACGCCGCCACGGCACCGCGCGCTCGGCCGGCTCGAGGAAGCGCTCGAGCAGCGCACGCTCGTGATCGGTGATGCGGCGCGGGCGCTCCTCGGTGAAGACAAACGGTGTGAGCACCGTACTGGCGCGCAGGTAGACCCGCCGCTCCCCCCTGTCGTCGAGGTGGAAGATCTCGTAGGCCATCGTGAACGACGCCGCCCGGATCTCGGTGACCCAGCACTCGATCAGCACCGGCTTGAACTCGAAGAGCAACGGCTCCAGGTAGGTCATCTGGTGGCGGACGACGACGAGCCCGTCGGCCGGGTCGGCGGCGCGCTCGGGGGCGCCGAGCGCGCGCAGCATGTCGGCGCGCGCCTCCTGGAGGTAGTCGGCGTACACGACGTTGTTGACGTGACCGAGCTGGTCGAGGTCGGCCCAACGCATCGGGCACTCGTAGACGTGACGCACGTGACGATGCTCCCACCCCGCTGGACTACGCTCACTCCCGACCGTCACACCTTGATCAGAGCCGGAGTTCTTCATGCCCGAAGCAGTCATCGTTTCCGTCGCCCGCACCCCCATCGGGCGTGCGAACAAGGGGTCGCTCAAGGACTTCCGTCCCGACGACCTCACGGCGTTCATCGTGAAGACGGCGCTCGACAAGATCCCGGGCCTCGACCCCAACACCGTCGACGACCTGTACCTCGGCTGCGGCCTGCCCGGTGGCGAGTCGGGCAACAACATGGCCAAGGTCGTCAACACCCTCAACAACATGGACCTCGTGCCCGGCGCGACCGTGACCCGCTACTGCGCCTCGTCGGTGCAGTCGACGCGGATGGCCTTCCACGCGATCAAGGCCGGCGAGGGCGACATCTTCATCTCCGCCGGCGTCGAGATGGTCTCGCGCTTCATCAAGGGCACCTCGGACCACTGGCCCGACACGAAGAACCCGCTCTTCGAGGCCGCCGCCGCCAAGACCGCCGAGTACGCCGAGGGCGGCCAGGACTGGCACGACCCCCGCGAGGACGGCCTGCTCCCCGACATCTACCTGGCCATGGGCCAGACCGCCGAGAACGTCGCCCGGATGAAGGGCCTCTCGCGTCAGGAGCTCGACGAGTTCGGCGTGCGGTCTCAGAACCTCGCCGAGAAGGCGATCAACGACGGCTTCTGGGCCCGAGAGATCACGCCCGTCACCCTGCCCGACGGCACCGTCGTCAGCACCGACGACGGCCCCCGCGCCGGCGTCACCTACGACGGCATCAAGGACCTCAAGCCGGTCTTCCGCCCCGACGGTGTCGTCACCGCCGGCAACTGCTGCGCCCTCAACGACGGCGCCGCCGCGGTCGTGATCATGTCCGACACGAAGGCCAAGGAGCTGGGCCTGACCCCGCTGGCCCGCATCGTGTCCACCGGCGTGAGCGGCCTGTCCCCCGAGATCATGGGCCTCGGCCCGGTCGAGGCGACCAAGAACGCCCTCAAGTACGCCGGCATGAGCATCGGCGACATCGACCTGGTCGAGATCAACGAGGCGTTCGCGGCGCAGGTCGTGCCGTCGTACCAGGAGCTCGGCATCGACCTGGACCGCCTCAACGTCAACGGTGGCGCGATCGCTGTCGGTCACCCGTTCGGCATGACCGGCGCCCGCCTGCAGAACACGCTGATCAACTCGCTCGACTGGCACGACAAGTCCACCGGGCTGATCACCATGTGCGTGGGCGGCGGCCAGGGCATGGCGCTCATCCTCGAGCGCGTCTGACCCCACGTCTCCGCAGCGGGCAGCGCCTACACTGCCCGCTGTGGAGACCGACCCGACACCGCGCCTGGACACCGCCCACTGGCTCGACGAGGGCCAGCAGCGCTCGTGGCGCGCCCTGGTGATGGGCACGACGCTGCTCTTCGACCGGCTCGACGACGACCTGCGTCGCGGCTTCGACATCTCGCTGGGCGAGTACGAGATCCTGGTGCGCCTCTCCGAGCGCGACGGCCGGATGCGGATGGCACAGCTCGCCGACGCCGTCGCCCACAGCCGCAGTCGCGTCACCCACACCATCGCCCGGATGGAGAAGGCCGGCCTGGTCGAGCGCACGACCTCGCCCGAGGACGGGCGCGGCATCGTGGCTGTGATGACCGAGGGCGGCTACGCGCTGCTGCGCCGGGTCGCGCCGACCCACGTCAACGGGGTCCGCGACCACCTCGTCGACCTGATCGATCCCGCCGACTTCGAGGCGCTCGGCCGGGTCATGAACGCCGTGGCCGATCACCTCGTCGCCGGGCACCCCGAGATGGAGATGCGCCAGCGCTGAGGCTCAGTCGCGTGTCAGGCGACGGTGAGTGACCCGGTGCGGGCGAGCCGCCTCGACGCCGAGGCGCTCGATCTTGTTCTCCTCGTAGGCGGCGTAGTTGCCCTCGAACCAGAACCACTGAGCCGGGTCCTCGTCGGTGCCCTCCCACGCCAGGATGTGGGTCGCGACGCGGTCGAGGAACCACCGGTCGTGCGAGGTGACCACGGCGCAGCCCGGGAAGTCGAGCAACGCGTCCTCGAGGGAGGAGAGCGTCTCGACGTCCAGGTCGTTGGTGGGCTCGTCGAGCAGCAGCATGTTGCCACCCATCTTGAGCGTCAGGGCGAGGTTGAGGCGGTTGCGCTCTCCACCGGAAAGCACCCCGGCCTTCTTCTGCTGGTCGGGACCCTTGAACCCGAACGACGCGACGTAGGCGCGGGAGTTCATCTCGAAGTTCGCGACCTTGATGAAGTCCAGGCCGTCGGAGACGACCTCCCAGACGTTCTTCGTCGGGTCGATGCCGCCACGGCTCTGGTCGACGTAGGAGATCTTCACGGTCTGACCGACCTTGAGCTCGCCCTCGTCGGGCTGCTCCTGCTCGGTGATCATCCGGAAGAGGGTGGTCTTGCCGACGCCGTTGGGGCCGATGACGCCGACGATGCCGGCCCGCGGGAGCGAGAACGACAGGTCGTGCATGAGGGTGCGCCCCTCGAAGCCCTTCGCCACGCCGTGCGACTCCAGCACGATGTCGCCGAGTCGGGGCCCGGCCGGGATGTTGATCTCCGAGGTGTCGATCTTGCGCATCCGGTCGGCCTCGGCCGCCATCTCCTCGTAGCGCGCCAGCCGGGACTTGCTCTTGGTCTGGCGAGCCTTGGCGTTGGAGCGCACCCACTCGAGCTCACGCTCGAGCATCTTGGCGCGCTTGGCGTCCTTCTGCCCCTCGATCTTGAGGCGGTCCTTCTTGGTCTCGAGGTAGGTCGTGTAGTTGCCCTCGTAGGGGTGGGCCTGACCCCGGTCGAGCTCGAGGATCCAGGTCGCGACGTTGTCGAGGAAGTACCGGTCGTGGGTCACGGCCAGGACGGCACCGGGGTAGCTGGCCAGGTGGCCCTCGAGCCACTGCACCGACTCGGCGTCGAGGTGGTTGGTGGGCTCGTCGAGCAGCAGCAGCGAGGGCTGCTGCAGCAGCAGCTTGCACAGCGCGACGCGGCGGCGCTCACCACCGGAGAGGTTGTCGACGATCGCATCCGGCGGGGGGCAGCGCAGGGCGTCCATCGCCTGGTCGAGCCGGCTGTCGATGTCCCACGCGTTGGCATGGTCGAGGAACTCCTGGAGATCACCCATCTCCGGCAGCAGCGTGTCGTAGTCGGCCTCGGGGTCGGCCATCTCCTCGGAGATCTCGTTGAAGCGGGCGAGCTTGGCCTTGATCTCGCCGACCGCCTCCTCGACGTTCTCCAGGACGGTCTTGCCCTCGCTCAGTGGCGGCTCCTGCTGCAGCATCCCGACGGTGGCGTCGGGCGCGAGGAGCGCGTCGCCGTTGTTGGGGTTGTCCAGGCCGGCCATGATCTTGAGCAGGGAGGACTTGCCAGTGCCGTTGGGGCCGACGACCCCGATCTTGGCGTCCGGCAGGAACGAGAGGGTGACGTTCTCGAGGACGACCTTGTCACCGTGGGCCTTGCGCACGTTGCGCAGGGTGAAGACGTATTCCGACATGGTGCCGAGCCTAGTTGGACATCGGCCCCGCGCCTGATCGGGGGGCCGCCGCGTCCGGCTCAGGCGGCTGTGCCGACGCCCTCCTCGATCGGATCCGCGGCCCGGCCCGGAGCCGGGTCGTCGGTCGGCGCGCCGGGTCGCGGCGCCGTCTTGGCGAACTGCGCGGTGCCGCGACTCAGGTCATGGCCGACCATCAAAGCCTCGACCTCGAGGCCGCTGACCTC
>WLIH01000270.1 GCA_009702305.1 Actinomycetota bacterium
GACCCGGCGACCAGGGCTGAGAAGGCCCTGTGAACCGGCCGGTGGGGAGGGACCGGGAGCGTTCCTCGCCTACCATCGCCCCCATGCGCACTGCTCACCTCACGCGATCCGTGGCCCGCCCCCTGGCCGCCGTCGCCGTCATCGCCGTCCTGTCCACCCTTGCCGCGTGCGGCAGCGAGGACGACGGGGACGTCGCCGCGGACCCGACACCCAGCAGCGCGACGTCCTCGCCGAGCGAGCCGACGGACTCCTCGTCGAGCGGCACCTTCAGCCCGCCGGCCGACGGCGACTGCGCCTACGTCGCAGGAGGCGAGGCGGCCAAGGACGTCGAGCTGCCCTCCGCCGACCCGACCGAGGACGGCGAGGTGCCGGTCACCATCGAGACCAACATCGGCGACCTCGCCGTGACTCTCGACGCCGGCCGCGCCCCGTGCACGGTCAACTCGTTCCTGTCGCTGGCCGAGCAGGGCTACTTCGACGACACCACCTGCCACCGCCTCACGACCGACGGCTTCTACGTGCTGCAGTGCGGCGACCCGACCGGCACGGGCATGGGTGGCCCCGGCTACACGATCCCCGACGAACTGCAGGGCGACGAGGACTACAGCGCAGGCACGCTGGCGATGGCCAAGACCGCCTACCCGAACTCCGGCGGCTCGCAGTTCTTCATCGTCTACGGCGACAGCGGCGTGCTGCCTCCCGACTACACCGAGTTCGGCAGCCTCGACGACGCGTCGATCAAGCTGATCGAGAAGGCCGCGGCCGACGGCACCGACGACGCCAACGGACCCGGCGACGGCCACCCCAACACTGCCGTCGACATCAGCGGCGTCAAGGTCGGCTGAGCCGCACCCTCACCGCGGGCCTCAGAGCCCGAACCCGACCCCGGTCATCGCCTCGGACGCCTCCCACAGGCGCCGGGCGAGATCGGGGTCGAGTGCGCTGCGGGAGCGGCCGACGCTGGTCGGCCAGCCGTACATCTCGCCGAGGGCGTGCGGGCCGACGAAGGTGTTGCCGGGCACGTCCATCGTCGCGGCGTACACGCTCGGCAGCGCCCCGCGCCACGGCGGCATCCCGACGAGCGGGTGCCCGTGGCGCCCGATCCAGGCGAGCACGGGATTGCCGCCGCTCTGCGTGATGCCGGTGTACGTCGAGCCGGGGTGGGCGCCGGTCGCCCGCAAGGTCGACCCGGCCGCCGTCAGCCGGCGTTGCAGCTCGGCGAGGAAGAGCAGGTTGGCGAGCTTCGAGGCGGCGTACGCCGCGTAGCCCTGGTAGCCGCGCCGCGACCAGTCCAGGTCGCTCAGGTCCAGATCGCCGGTGTGATGGGCACGCGAGGACACCACGACCACCCGGTCGCCGATCCGGGGCAGCAGCAGGTTGGCCAGGGCGAAGTGTCCGAGGTGGTTGGTGGCCAACTGCAGCTCGAAGCCGTCGACGCTGCGGGCGAAGGGCAGGCCCATCACCCCGGCGTTGTTGACCAGGACGTCGACCGACCCCACCTCGGCGGCGAAGGCACGCACCGAGGACAGGTCGGCGACGTCGAGTCGACGCACCTCGCTCGACCCTCCGATGCTCGCCGCGACCTGCTCGCCCTTCGCGACGTCGCGCACGGCCAGCACGACGTGCGCACCGCGGTGGGCGAGGATCCTCGCCGTCATCAGGCCGACGCCGCTGCTGGCGCCGGTGACCACGAACCTCCGGCCGTCCTGACGCGGCGGATCGACCCACGGCCCCACCCGAGGACGACTGGAGAGCACCCCCATCAGGGGGCCTGCACGTAGCGCACCGGGTCGCCGACCGTGACGGTGCGACCGACCGTGCACAGCCGGTCCTGGATCTGCTGCACGGTGCGCTCGAGCACCTCACGCGCCTGGTCGCCGCCCTCCCCCGCCGGGAAGGTCACGTCGAAGGACACCGTCAGGTCCACCAGCCGACTGCCCTGCTCGTCGCGGATCTTGCGGCCCTCCGCGCGGGCGGCGAAGGTCTCGAACGGCGCCCGCTTGCCGGTGATCAGGTCCAGGTCCACCGCACCGCAGCCCACGAGCGCCACCAGCAGCAGCTCGACCGGGGTGAAGTCGGGGTCGTCTCCCTGCCCGACGGGCAGGACGCCGCCGCGCACGTTGGTCGCCTTGTAGCGGTGCTCGCCGATCTTGCTCAGCTCGACGGTGCGCAGGGTCTCGGGGGACGGCTCGCTCATGGCAGCAGCGTAGGGCGCGCCCGGCGGCGGCGGTCGGGCGGCGACACGCCCGGGATCGCGGTGGCCTTGAGTCTGCGCACCCGGTCGGAGACCGTGGAGGAGGAGGGCCCCTCGTCACGCGCGAGGACCGCTGACCGTGCCGTGGAGTCCGCTCCCGGCCTCCGGACGATGTCTCCCCCTCCCGACCCGTCTGGAGCTGCGAACGACGGCGGGCGGCGCCACCCCAGGCGCCGCCCGCCGTCTGCTGCCTGCACTGCTGCCCGCACTGCTGTCCGCACTGCTGTCCGCACTGCCGCCTGTCTGCTCGCCCTGCTGGCAGGATCGGCGGGTGACCACCCAGACCCGTCAGATCCAGCTCACCCGCCGACCCTCCGGACGGCCCACCCCCGCCGACTTCCGCACCGTGACCGTCGACCTGGCCGACCCGGGCCCCGGTGAGGTGCTGGTGCGCAACACGGTGCTCTCCGTCGACCCCTACATGCGCGGCCGGATGAACGACACCAAGTCCTACGTGCCGCCCTTCGAGCTCGACGCCCCGCTCGAGGGCGGGGCGGTGGGCGAGGTCGTCGCCTCCGGGGACCCGGGGTTCGCGGTCGGCGACGTCGTCCAGCACATGGCGGGCTGGCGGGAGCACGCGCTGCTCCCCGGCCGTGAGGCACGCCGCCTCGACACCTCGGTCGCGCCCGCGTCGGCGTACCTCGGGGCGCTCGGGATGCCCGGGCTCACGGCGTACGTCGGCCTGACCCGCATCGGCGCGCTCGTCGAGGGCGAGACGGTCTTCGTCTCCGGCGCCGCGGGCGCGGTGGGCTCCATGGTCGGCCAGATCGCGCGCAAGCTCGGCGCCGCCCGGGTCATCGGCTCCGCGGGCACGCCGGAGAAGGTCGCCTGGCTGCGCGACGAGCTCGGCTACGACGCCGCGTTCGACTACCGCCAGGGACCCGTGCGGCGTCAGCTGGCCGACGCCCTCGACGGCGGCGGGGTCGACGTGTACTTCGACAACGTCGGCGGCGAGCACCTCGAGGCCGCCCTCGTGCATCTCCACGACTTCGGCCGGATCGCTGCCTGCGGGATGATCGCGGACTACAACGCCGAGGGCCCCGTGGCCGGTCCGCGCGGGTTGATGCAGGTGATCAGCAAGCGGATCACCATGCGCGGCTTCGTCGTCACCGACCACCGCGAGGCCGCGGGAGAGTTCTACCGTGCGGCGGCCGGCTGGCTCGCCGACGGCGACCTCGTCTTCCGCGAGACCTATGTCGACGGCCTCGACTCGACCATCGACGCCTTCCTCGGCCTCATGGACGGCGCCAACACCGGCAAGATGCTCGTCCGGCTCTGAGCGCCGTCGAGCCGGACCGACGAGTCGGCCCGGCTCGACGTACGACGCAGGTCAGCGCACGACGACGGTGAGCCGCTTGCTGCCGTCGACGACCGTGTCGAGCGGGCCGACGTCGGTGCGCTGCTGACGCTTCACGCCCTTGCCGGCCAGACGCAGCTCGAAGGACACCTCGTCGTTGCGCACCGCGCCGGCGAGACCCTTCTGCACGTCGGCGACCGAGGTCACCTTGCGCAGGTAGAAGTAGTCACGCTGACCGCCGGTGACCTGGAGCTGGCCGCTGCGGGCACCGCGCGGGATCTGCACGGAGTACGGCGCGTAGGTCGTGCCCGCCTCGTTGGTGAGCACGGCGCGCAGCACGAGACGATCGCCCGCGTCGACCCGGGCGGTCTTGACCGTGACCCACTTCCCACGGACCTGCTGCTGCAGGCCGGTGATCCGGTAGGGGTCGTGGTCGTCGTCCACGGCGGAGTCCGCGACGACCGACGTGACGCTGACGTCCTCGAGCTGGCTCAGCGCGTAGAGCGTGTTGGCCAGGTCGCCGGCCGACTCGTAGGCGATGTCGTAGTCGGACACGTAGGAGTCGGCGTAGGAGATGGTGAAGGCCTCGCCGTCGCCGTCGGTGCCCGTGATGGTCCACGACGTGTCGTCGCTGCCGGGGATGGCCGCGTCGAGCACGCGGTCGTGGTTGGCGAAGAGCTGGCTGAAGCCGATGTCCGGCAGGGCGCGCTCGAAGTAGACGTCGGTGCTCCCGGTGCGCTCACGGGCGCCGTAGGTGACGGTGGAGGTCACCGTCGAGACGTCCGGGAGGGTGCCGAACACGCCGGTCAGACCGGTGCGACGGTCCTGGGTGATGCTCCCGACCACCGGAGCGATGTTGGCGAGCTTGAACGGCGCGCCCAACGAGTCCGGCTGCACGTAGACCGCGTCGGCCGGGTGCAGGCCGAGGCTGGTCGCACCGAGGAACTGGAACGGGTGACCGAAGCCGACGACCTTCCCGTCGCACACGGTGGTGGCGGTGCCGACCCCGGCGAAGCTGATGTCGCCGTAGGACAGCGACGCAGCCAGGTTGCCCCCGGCCACGATGTCGGCCGATCCGGCATCGGCCGCCTGGGCCGTGCCGGTGGTGCGCGCGCTGGCGAGCATCCCGCCCAGTGACCAGGTGTGGTCCAGCTGGCGCAGCTGGGCGACCCGGTCGGCGGACAGGCCGGAGATGCTGATCGGCATCCGCAGCTGCGTGAAGCCCTCC
>WLIH01000271.1 GCA_009702305.1 Actinomycetota bacterium
TCCGGGTCGGCGACGTAGCGCGGCAGCCCGTCCTCGTCGATCTCCTTGAAGGAGAACGGCGCGGTGATGATCCGGCCGTCGAACTCCGGGATCGCGATCTGGGTCGCCGAGTCGAGCGGGGTCACCCCGTCGTCGGAGGCCTCCCACTCCTCGCGGCTCGACGTCAGGCACAGTCCCTGGAGCACGGGGATGTCGAGCGCGGCCATCCGGGCGACGTCCCACGCCTCGTCGGCGCCGCCGGCGCTCGCGGTCGCCGGCTGGCTGCCGCCCGCGGCCAGCACCGTGACGACCAGGGCGTCGAGCGTGCCGAGGGCGGCGTACAGCTCGTCGGGCGCAGCCCGCAGCGAGGCGGAGTAGATCGGCACACCGACGGCCTGTCCGGTGGCGTCGATGGCGTCGGCCAGGGCGTGCGCGAATCCCGTGTTGCCGCTGGCCTGGTGGGCTCGGTAGAAGAGCACGCCGACGCGGGGCAGGTCGCTCGCCGGTCGGGGCCGGTCGAGCAGTCCCCAGGCCGGGATCTGCGTCGGCGCTTCGAAGCCCTCGCCGGTGAGCAGCACCGTGTCGGAGAGGAAGGCGTGCAGCTGGGCCAGGTTGTCGGGTCCACCCTCGGCCAGATAGTGGTGGGCCTGCGCCGCGACGCCGATCGGCACCGTGGAGAGCTCCATCAGCTCAGCGCTGGGCTGCTGCTCGCCCCCGAGCACGACCGTCGGGACGCCGGTGCCGGCGATCCGGCGAAACCCCGAGCACAGGTCCTGCGGGGAGCCGAGGATGCGCCCGACGACGAGGTCGCAACCCTCGATCACCTCGGCCATCGTCTGGTGCCCGGGGCGCGACGGGTTCGCGAACACGTAGTCGGCGCCCGAGGATCGGGCCGAGAGCAGGTCGGTGTCGGACGTCGACAGCAGCGCGATGCGCATGGAGAGCCTCCTCGGGGTTCTCGCCCCGGTGTTGTGGCGGAGTCTCGTGGCCAGTGTCTGGCTGAGCCGATCCGAGGATCGGCGTCACAGTGGCGGAACCGCCCCGGACTTCGACATCGCTGTCGGCACCGGGTTCCTGCTCCACGAGACGTGTGCTGCGCAGCCTAACGCCCGGCGACATCGCGCGACGCCTCGCCGGCCGATCGGCCACACTGTCGCCATGAGCTGGGCGACGTGCACCTCCGGGCACCACCACTGGGGTCCCCGGGGGGCCGCCGGTCTGCTCGTCGCCGACGCCGGGCGGGTGCTGCTGCAGCTGCGCGCCAAGTGGGCGCACCAGGGCGGCACCTGGTCGATCCCGGGCGGCGCGATCGAGCGCGCGGAGAGCGCCGTCGAGGCGGCCTTGCGCGAGGCCCAGGAGGAGCTCGGCATCGACCGAGCGAGCGTCGACGTGCGCGGCTCCTACGTCGCCACCTGCGGCGGCTGGGTTTACGAGACGGTCCTCGCGGTGGCGAGCGCGCCGATGCGGGTGCGCGACGCCTCCGAGTCGGACGGACACCGGTGGGTGCCGCTCGAGGAGGTCGCCGCCATGCGCCTGCACCCGTCCTTCCGCAGCGCGTGGGAGGACCCGGGCGGGGAGCTACGCGGGTTCGTCGGAGCCTGAGAGCAGCTCGAAGGTCACCTTGCGCGACGCCAGATCGGCGCGGGTGAGACGCACGTCCACGTCGGCGCCGAGCGGCAGACCGCCGTTGCCGGTGATCGGTGCCTCGACCGCGGGGTCCTGCACGACCACCGTGCCACGTCGCAGGTCGTCCTCGCGCACGTCGACCACGACCCCCTCGAACGTCTCGCCGACCCGGTCGGCGAGCACCCCGGCCTCGACCAGGTCGAGGACCCCGCGCTCGTAGGCGCGGGCTCGACGGCTGGAGTCGCGCAGCTCCTCGGGCAGACCGGGGAGCGCCTCCAGCACCCAGCCGGGCACGTCGGTGCCGGCGCAGAGCGCTAGGCAGATCTCACCGACGTACCGGTCGCCGAGGCGGCGCAGCGGAGCGGTGCAGTGGGCGTACTCCGACGCGAGGGCGGCGTGCTGCGGCTCGGCCGGCACCTCGCCGTCGAAGGCGACGTAGCCGCTGCCGCGCAGCAGCCGGGTGCAGGCGACCACCATCGCCGCGTGGGCCGGCCGGGACGGGTCGAGGGAGCGGACGAAGTCGGGGTAGAGCTGCTCGGCCGGCCAGTCGATGCCGAGAGCGCGCGCGGTGCGGTGGAGTCGCTGGACGTCGCGGTGGTCGGCCGGCGGCAGGGTGCGCAGCAGTCCGACCCGGGCATAGACCATGAGCGCAGCCGCGGCGAAGCCGGTGAGCAGGGAGAGCTGGGCGTTCCACTCCTCGACCGGCAGCAGCTGGCGGTACTCCAGGCGGAACGCGTCCCCGGCGATGTCGATCTCCTGCTCGGGCAACGGCAGCGACACCCCACCGCGCGCCGCCTCCCGGGCCAGGCGCAGCGTCCCGACCTCGCGCAGCAGCAGGAGGGACTCGACAGCCGAGCCGTCGTCGATCATCCGCTGGGCGTCCTGGTAGGTCAGCTGGGCCGTCGATCGCACCCGTGCGCGCACGACCTCGACCGCGGTCCGCTCCCCCTCGCCGGTGAGCGTGATCGTCCACAGCAGCGCCGGGCGCACCTCACCGGGCAGCAGGGACGCGGCGCCCTCGGAGATCACCGGCGGATGCAGCGGGATCTTCGCGTCGGCGCCGTAGAGCGTCTCGCCCCGCCGGTGCGCCTCCCGGTCGACCGGGTCGCCTGCGGTCACGAACGCCGCCACGTCGGCGATGGCGTAGTGCACGACGTACCCGTCGCCGTCACGCTCGAGGTGCAGCGCCTGGTCGAGGTCGCGCGCACCCTCCGGATCGATGGTCACGAACGCCAGGTCGGTGCGGTCGAGCTCGGGCAGCCGTGGCGACGCGGCCGCCGCCTCGGCCGCGGCAGCGACGTCGTCGGGGAAGTCGGCCGTGACACCCAGCTCGACCTGCAGCGCGCTCAGCGCCTCGCGCAGGCTTGCGGCGGCGACGCCGTCGTCGCTCGTGCGGACCCGGACCACGCAGCTGCTCGGCATACCGGCACCATAGCCCTCACCATGCTGATCCTCCTGCCGCCCAGCGAGGGCAAGACCGCCCCCCGGCGAGGCAAGCCGCTCGACCTGGCCGCGCTCTCCTTCCCGACGTTGACACCGGCCCGCGAGCAGGTGCTCGACGCCCTGATCGGACTCTGCACCGGAGACCCGGGGGTGGCGGCGAGCACCCTGGAGATCGGGTCGACCCAGCTCGACCTGGTGGCGCTCAACCAGCGCCTGCGCACCTCGCCCACCGCACGCGCCGACCAGGTGTACGCCGGCGTGGTCTACGACGCTCTCGACGTCGCCACCCTGTCGCCCGCCGCGCGGCGTCGGGCGACCTCGCGGCTCGCGGTGACCTCGAGCGTGTTCGGACTGGTGCGACCCGGCGACCGGATCCCGGCGTACCGCCTCTCCGGTGGCACCACCCTGCCCGGCCTCGGACCAGTCGCGGGTCGGTGGCGCGAAGCGCTCGGTCCGGCGGTCGACGAGGCCCGGGGCGACGGCCTGCTGGTCGACCTGCGCTCGAGCATGTATGCGGCATTCTGGCGACCGCCGGCGATGATCGCCGGCCGGGTGGCCACGGTGCGCGTGCTGCACGAGGTGGACGGCAGGCGGCAGGTGGTGAGCCACTTCAACAAGGCGACCAAGGGCAGGTTGGTGCGTGCACTGCTCGAGGACGGCGCCAACCCACGCACGCCCGTCGCGCTCGCGACCATCCTGCGCGACCTCGGATGGACCGTCGAGCTCGGCGATCCCACCGCCAAGGGCACCCAGCTCGACGTGGTCGTCGCCCAGGTCTGAGCCGGGCCGGCCCATCGGGGCGCACGGGTGGCTACCAGCGACCGGGGTCGAGACTCGCCTGCTCGCCCGGAGGCAGCGCGTTGTAGAGCCGCATCGACCCGCGCGGCTCGCCTCCTGCCGCATCGGGGTAGAACGACACGACCGAGACCGACGCCGGCGAGAGCTCCATCCGGAAGACCGCACCGAGCGGGGCGCCGACAGCGTGGGAGATCAGGGTCTTGATCGGCGTCACATGACTGACCACCACCACGGTGCGACCCGCGTGCTCGACCAGCACCCGCTGCAGTCCTGCGAGCACGCGGGTGCGCACCGTCTCGAACGACTCGCCGCCGGGAGGCGGGACGTCGAGAGAGCCGAGCCAGGCGTCCAGCCCGGGCTGGTCCCGCTCGGCGACCTCGGCGAACGTCAGCCCGTCCCAGTCGCCGAACTCCATCTCCGCGAAGCCGGCCTCGGTGACCACGCTGCGTCCGAGCCGATCGGCGAGGATCTGGGCCGACTCCATCGTGCGGCGCACCGGTGAGGCGACGACCGCGTCGACGCGCTCCCCCAGGGCGCTGAGCCACTCGGCGGCCGCGCGGATCTGGGCCCGACCGTCCTCGCTCAGCCCCGGGTTGTCCCCACCGAGGCCACCCGAGAAGCGCTTCGCCGCCGTGTGCGGGGTGACGCCGTGCCGGACCAGCACCAGGGTGGTCGGAGTCGGGTTCATGCCGGACCAGCCGCGGGCGGCTGGCGCCGGCGCAGGACTCTCGACCTCCTCGATCAGCGACTCGTCGGCGACCCGCACCCCGCTGCGCACGCCGTCGAGCGCGTCGTTGACGAGGCGGTCTGCATCGCCGTTGTCGCCCCGCGGGATCCAGGTATACGTCGTCTCGGCGGGGGCCAGCGCAGCCGCCTCGGCCGCCAGCGGGTGCATGTCGGGGTGCTTGATCTTCCACCGGCCCGACA
>WLIH01000272.1 GCA_009702305.1 Actinomycetota bacterium
CTGCTCCGTACACCTTCCTCGGGCCGGCCTCCTATGTGAGCCACACGGGGGAACGTCCCATGGCGATCACATGGAGACTCGAGCACCCGATCGCCACGGAATTCTTCACCAGCGCGACTCTGGCCAGTTCCTAGCAGCACGTGACGCGGAGCCGACCCACCGCCGATCACTGCGCGGCGGTCAGCGCTCGGCCAGGAAGGCCAACACCCGCTCGAGTAGCAGGGCAGTGGCGTCGGCGTCGTACGCCGCCAGCGAGCTGTCGGTGAAGAGGTGCTCGTCGCCGGGGTAGAGGAACATCTCGGCGTCGGCGCTGGCCGCGACGAACTCGCGGGCGGGCTCGATGTCGCCCTCGCCCACGAAGAACGGGTCGGCGTCCATGGCGTGGATCTGCGTCGGCACGCCATCGGGCCAGGTGCTGGCGAACTCGGTCGGCGGCACGAACGAGTGCAGCAGCACCGCGCCGAGCGCGCCGGGCCGGGTCTGGGCGAGCTGTTGGGCGGGCATCGCGCCGAGCGAGAAGCCGGCGTACACGAGCGCCTCGGGCAGGTCGTCGGCCACGGCCACGCCGGCGGCGCGGACAGCGCCGAAGCCGACGCCGGCGCAGTACTCCTGCCCGGTCTCGATCGAATCGAAGGTGCGGCCGTCGAAGAGGTCGGGCGTGTGCACGGTGTGCCCGGCCTCCCGCAGCGCGTCGGCGAACGCGACGACGCCGGGGGTGAGTCCCTGGATGTGGTGGAAGAGCAGTACCTCAGCCATGCCCGCCACGCTACACGCGCCCGGGGACGTCATGCGGCTGGGACAAGGGGACGTCCCCTCCGTATGACGTCCGGGGGTGGCCGGGAGGTGGCACACTGCGGTGGTGCTGTCCCGGGTGTCGATCGCGTTGGCGACGGTGGCGTTGGTCGCCGGTGGATGCGGTCGTGACATCCCGGCGCCGGACGCCGACCAGGCGCCGCCCCCCGCACCGACGACCACCGCGCCGGTCGAGGACCCCGAGCCAGCCTCGGCCGTGCTCGCCTACGTGCCGGCCGAGACCACGACCGTGACGGTCACCGACTTCGACCGGGTCGCGCTGCAGCTCGGCGTCGACCTGTCCAGCGACCTGACCGGGCGCGAGCGCAAGGACTTCTGGCAGCGGGCCGAGACCGAGACGGCCCTGCTCGCGCGCGGTCAGCTGCGCGCCGACGAGGACCTTCTGCTCGCGGACTACGGGTTCGGGCAGGAGGACGTCGGCTGGGAGGCCCGACTCTTCGACGCCGAGGGCAACGAGACCGGCTGGGTGCTCGGCTTCCACGACACCACCGACATGACGAAGGTCCAGGAGGCCATCGAGGCAGGCGTCGTGTCGCTGGCCGGGGCCGAGATCGTCGATGGCAGCATCGTCGTCAACGGCGAGCTGCCCGACGCCGACGCGAGCTGGGCGGCCGACGACACGATGTCCTCCCTGGTCGGGCTGCCGACCAACGCGACCTACCTCGAGCGGGGCTGCGTGCCCGCGCCCGAGGGCGCCCTAGGTCTCGACGAGCTCGACGCCTACTCCCTCAGCCTGGAGGGCACCGTCGCCACGGCCCGACTGGGCCCGGGTCGCACCGACCTCTTCGCGCGGATGCGCCTCGGCGAGCAGCTGGAGTCCTTCGCGACCGGCTTCGGCGGCGGTGTCGCCGACCCGCTGTCGGGCCGGATCGGCTACCAGCTCGTCTCCCCGCCCGCAGCGGCCGACCTGGCCCTGCGCCGCCAGCTGCCGTTCGCCGCTTGCGGCGACTGACGCGGCAGCCTCAGGTCGTCAGGGCGGCGTACTCCGACACGTCGTGGGCGCTGAAGATCGTCACGTCCGCGCCGTGCGCGGTGTGCAGCTCGCGCAGCCGCTCCTGGTTGGCGCGCCGCTGCCGGTCGTCGACGGCCATCAGCCGTTGGAACACCCGCAGCCCCACGGGCGGTGACGGCGGCGTCTGCTTCTCCGAGGTGTGGAAGTAGGAGTCGCCCGCGTGCAGCAGCCAGCCACCGTCGGGGCGTCGTACGGCGACGCCGCAGTGGCCGCGGGTGTGGCCGTGCAGGGGCACCAGGAGCAGGTCGTCGCCGAGCACCGTGACCGAGCCGAGCCCGCGCCACTGGTCGCCGGCGACCGTGTGCCGCACCCACGTCGGACCGTGCGCCCACTGGGCCGAGACGTAGCGTGCCTTCTCCCGCGCGGTGGGTCGCAGCGCCGCGTCGAGCTCGGCGTCGTAGACGTGCACCCGGGCCCGCGGGAAGTCGCCGATGCCTCCGGCGTGGTCGAGGTCGAGGTGGGTGAGCACGATGTCGGTCACGTCGGCCGGGTCCAGGCCGAGACCGAGCAGCTGGGCATGGGCGGTCTGGGCGAGCGACAGCTCGGGGCGCACGATCGCGCGGAACGGTCGACCCAACCGGTGCGGGTCGACGACGTCCTGCGAGCCGAAGCCGGTGTCGACGAGCACGATCCCCTCCGGGCGTTCGACGACCAGGCAGTGCGCGACCATCGACGTCGGCGCGAGCCGACCGCCGGCGGAGCCACGAGGTCGCATGGTGCCGCAGTCGAGGTGGTGGATGCTCACGGATCGATCCTCGCATCGCACGTCGCCGGCAGCGGGGTCCGCCGCGCTACGACGCCTCGCCGGCGTGCAGCGCCTTGACCGTGCGGGAGGACGGCACCGACTCGGCGTCGGGATAGGTGCCGAAGAGCCGGTCGGCCGTGCCGGCGGTGGTCACCGTGAACCAGTAGTGCTCGTTCTTGTAATGGTGCAACCGGTGGTTGCGCCATACCGAGCGGTACCACCCCGAGCGCGGCTTGTAGTCGCTGTGGATCAGGTAGTGGGTCCACTCGTAGCCGAGCATGATCGCGTAGACCGAGACCAGCAGCGATCCGGCGCCGGCCGCGGTCGGCATCGCGAGCCAGGCCACGACGACGTACGCCGGCAGCAGCCAGACCAGCGCGCGCCAGGGGATGAACACCAGCGGCAGGTCTCGGGGGTCGGCGTGGTGAGCACGGTGCTCGCGGGCCAGCAGGGAGTCGACCCGGATCGGACCGAGGCTGCGCGGACGCCAGTGCAGAATGCCGACGTGGATGACCCACTCGATCGCGGGGAACAGCGCCACCAGGGTCACCGGCACGGCGACCTCCCACCAGCTGCCCGCGCCGGCCACCACCCGTGCCACCACCGCTGCGCCGAGCGCGCCGGACAGCATCCACGGGCTCGGGGCACGCCAGAAGGCCCGCCACGCCTGGGTCAGCGTGAGCGCGCGACGGGCCGATCGGCCGGCCGCCACGGGCCCGGCCAGGCGCTGCTCGTCGTCGGCGAGGCGCTCGGCCGCGAGGCGATCCAGCGCCGGGTCGGGGCGGCTCACCCCTCCTCCAGCGAGCTCAGCGCGGCCAGCAGGCTGTCGGTGGCCGGACGCAGCACCGACTCGGCCGCTGCTCGAGCCGTGTCGGGCTGACCACCGGCGATCGCCGCGCTCAGCAGCCGGTAGGCCTCGACCTGGCCGACCTCCGCCGCCATCACCGGCGCCAGCGCCTCGATCGCGGGCTCGTAGGCCGCGCGCAGGCTGTTGAACATCAGCCGGAAGGCGATCGAGTCGGCAGCGTCGACGACGCGGTCCCAGTACTCCAACGCGTGCAGCTGGCGCTCGATCCCGGCGCGGGGACCGTCGGCTGCAGCCAGGGCGTCGGTGCACTCGGCGAGCGCCGCGCCCAGCGCCGGCCCGGATCGCTCGGCGGCCAGGGCGGCGACCGCGGGGCCGATGGCCAGCCGCGCCTCGAGCACGCTGCGCGCGACCCGGGCGTCGAGGCTGCCCGAGCGGACCAGCAGGCGGGGGAGCAGGTCGAGTCCGGCGGAGCGCTTGAAGTCGCGCACGGTGGTGGCGCCGCCCTGGCGCACCAGCAGCAGGCCGGTCTGCGCCATCCGCTGCAGGGCCTCGCGCACCGCAGGACGGGAGACGCCGAGCACCTCGGCGAGCCGGCGCTCGCTCGGCAGGGACTCGCCCGGCGCGAGCGCACCGTCGACCACCTCGCCGAGCACCTGGTCGAAGACGTCGTCGGGCACGGTCCGACGGATGACGGGCTGTAGCGGCATGGCGGCACGCTACGACGCCCTGGCGGCGGTGGTCAAGTGGTCATACCAGTCGCGCTCGGGGCCGCCGAGACGAGGATCCGGGTGCTGCGTACGCTGACGGGGTGACGTCGCCGTTCGCTCCCCGGCTCTGGGGCGCCCACGTCGTCGCGCTCCTCGCCGTCGGCGCCGCGTCCGGGCTCGGCTACTGGCAGTACGACGCCTGGCACGCCCACCGCGAGGCCGAGGCGATCGACCTCACCACGGTCGCGCCCGAGCCGTTGGGCGAGGTGCTCGGCCCCGACGATCCCTTCCCGGGCGACAAGGTCGGCCAGCCCGTGTCGGTGGCCGGCACCTGGGTCCCGACCGGCACGGTCTTCGTCTCGGGGCGCGAGCACGACGGCGAGGTCGGCTACTGGGTCGTGACGCCGCTGGCCGTCGGCGACGCCGACGCCCCGGCGCTGCCGATCGTGCGGGGCTGGGTGGCCGACCCCGCGCTGGCCCCGCCCGCTCCCAGCGGCGAGGCGCGACTGGTCGCGTGGCTGCAGCCGACCGAGGGCACGACCGTCGCCGACGACGACCGCAGCGACGACGTGCTTCCTCAGGTGCGCACCGCCGACCTCATCCAGCACGTCGACCAGGACCTCTACGGCGCCTTCGCCGTCGTCGCGACCGGCGAGGCTGCCGATCCGAAC
>WLIH01000273.1 GCA_009702305.1 Actinomycetota bacterium
GCACCGAGTCGACGAGATCGACCGCCTCGAGCAGCTCCCAGCCCTCGGCGTAGGCCTGCATCATCGCGTACTCGATGCCGTTGTGGACCATCTTGGCGAAGTGGCCGGCACCCGGCTTCTTGCCGGCGTGCACGAAGCCGGAGTCACCCTCGGGTCGCAGGGCGTCGAAGGCCGGCTGGACCTTGGCGACGTCCTCGTCGGAGCCGCCGCACATGAGCGCGTAGCCGTTCTGCAGGCCCCAGACACCACCGGAGACTCCACAGTCGACGAAGCCGATCCCGCGCTCGGCGAGCATCGCGGCGTTGCGCTGGTCGTCGGTGTACTTCGAGTTGCCGCCGTCGACGACGAGATCGCCTGCGCCGAGCAGCGTGCCGAGCTCCTGGATCGTGGCGTGGGTCGGGTCGCCGGCCGGCACCATCACCCATACGACCTTGGGGGAGGGGAGCTGCTCGACCATGTCGGCCAGGCTCGACGCATCCGCGAGGTCGGGGTTGCGGTCGTAGCCGACGACGGTGTGGCCGCCGTTGCGCAGCCGGGTGCGCATGTTGCCACCCATCTTGCCGAGTCCGACGAGTCCGATGTGCAAGGCGTGCCTCCCGGGAGCGGGTGTGGTCCGGCCCTCGTCGGCCCGGAGGTGGAGTCAGGACAGCAGGCGACGCGGCATCAGCAGGTAACGGAAGCCGGAGTCTGCATCGGCGTCGGCCTTGCCGCTGATGACCACGGGCTTCGACGCCTGCGTGAAGGCGAGCTCGACGATCGGCTCGTCGATCGCTCCGAGGCCGTCGAGCAGGAACTGCGGGTTGAAGCCGGTGGTGATGTCCTCGCCGTCGATCTGGGCCTCGATCGACTCGGAGGCCTGGGCCTCGTCACCCGAGCCGGCGTCCAGGGTGAGCACGCCGTCGCTGAACATCAGCTGGACGGCGGTGTTGCGCTCGGCGACCAGCGCGACGCGCTTGACGGACTCGATGAGCGCGGCCTTGTCGACCGTCGCGATGGTGAGGTGCTCGGCGGGGAAGAGGCTGCGGACCTTGGGGAACTCACCGTCGAGCAGTCGGGTCGTCGTGCGGCGTACGCCGCCGGGGGCCGCACCCTCGAAGCCGATGATGCCCTCGCCGGAGCCGGTGGCGGCCAGGGCGATCGTGACCTCGCTGCCGCTGGTCAACGACTTGGCGGTGTCACCGAGGACCTTGGCCGGCACCAGCGCGGCGAGCGTCTCGTCGGGGGTGCGGGGGTCCCAGCCGAGCTCGCGCTGCGAGAGACGGAACCGGTCGGTGGCCAGCAGCGAGATGGAGGCGCCCTCGATCTCGATGCGCACTCCGGTCAGCACCGGGAGCATGTCGTCGCGGCCGGCGGCCGTGACGGCCTGGGCGACGGCGTGGGCGAAGACGTCGCTCTGCACGGTGCCGCTGGCGGCCGGCATGTCCGGCAGCGTGGGGTAGTCGTCCACCGGCATCGTCTGCAGGCTGAAGCGCGCCGATCCGCAGGTCAGCGAGACACGGGCGCCGTCGAGGACCATCTCGACCGGCTTGGCCGGGAGGCTGCGACAGATGTCGGCGAGCAGTCGGCCGCTGACCAGCGCGCGGCCCTCGCCTGCGACGTCGGCCTTGAGGGTGGCGCGTGCAGACGTCTCGTAGTCGAAGGTCGACAGCACCAGTCCCTCGTCGGTCGCCTCGATGAGCAGGCCGGCGAGGACGGGGACGCTCGGGCGGACCGGGAGGCTGCGGGCAGCCCAGGCGACGGCATCTGCGAGGACGTCGCGTTCGACGCGGAACTTCACGGTGTGGTCCTTCGACGATGAGGGGCGGTGGCGGGTGCCCTGGGGGAGTGAATCCTGCCATGCAGCGCCGAGCAGTGGGAGAGCCGTGTGGTTTTCCCCAGGTCGGGGGTCGAACAGATGTTGACCGGTGATCGATGCGTGGAGAGATACGTAGTGGTCATAGCAGCGGTGGAATCTGTGGATGAGTGCCGTCGATGCAGGTCAGGGGTGCTTTGGCCTGTGGAGACGGGTTGTGGAGGATGGCGGGCGACCGTGGTGCTGCCTGTGCACTCGCGCGGCGCTGGGAGACGGTCACCCGGTCTGTCCACAGATCCTCCCCGTGTAGTTCGGGGTGCGCGGTGGCCGTCGTCCACAGCGGCTCAGCTCTGACGGGCTTGCATCTTCACGCGGTTGGTGAGCTCGCTGACCTGGTTGAAGACGGCGCGGCGCTCGGCGAGGAGCTGATTGATCTTGCGATCGGCGTACATCACCGTCGTGTGGTCCCGGTTGCCGAACTGCGCACCGATCTTGGGCAACGAGAGGTCGGTCAGCTCGCGGCACAGGTACATCGCGATCTGGCGGGCCATCACCAGGTGCCGACCGCGGCTGGGCCCGGTCAGCTCCTCGATCGAGAGACCGAAGTAGGCCGCCGTCTGCGCGATGATCAGCCCGGCGGTGATCTCGGGCTCGCCGCCCTCGGGGATCAGGTCCTTGAGCACGATCTCGGCCAGGGTCATGTCGACCTCCTGGCGGTTGAGGTTCGCGAACGCCGTGACGCGGATCAGGGCACCCTCGAGCTCGCGGATATTGGTCTGGATCTTCGAGGCGATGAACTCGAGCACGTCCGGTGGCGCGGTGAGTCGGTCCATCGCGGCCTTCTTGCGCAGGATCGCGATGCGGGTCTCCAGGTCGGGCGGCTGGACGTCGGTGATCAGACCCCACTCGAAGCGGTTGCGCAGTCGGTCCTCCAACGCCTCGAGCCGCTTGGGTGGGCGGTCGGAGGTCAGCACGATCTGCTTGTTCGCGTTGTGGAGCGTGTTGAAGGTGTGGAAGAACTCCTCCTGGGTCTGGGTCTTGCCCTCCAGGAACTGGATGTCGTCGATCAGCAGCACATCGACATCGCGGTAGCGGCGCTTGAAGCGGTCCTGCCGGTCGTCGCGGATCGCGTTGATGAACTCGTTGGTGAACTCCTCGCTCGACACGTAGCGCACCTTCGCGCCCGTGTAGAGGGAGCGCACGTAGTGACCGATCGCGTGCAGCAGGTGGGTCTTGCCGAGCCCGGACTCGCCGTAGACCAGCAGCGGGTTGTAGGCCTTGCCCGGCGCTTCGGCGACGGCGACGGCCGCGGCGTGCGGGAACCGGTTGGACGATCCGATGACGAAGGTCTCGAAGGTGTACTTCGGGTTGAGGCGCGTCTCGAGCGCACTGGGCTTCGAGCCGCCCTCGGAGCGGGCCTCGGGGTCCGGCCGGTAGGTATTTGTCGACAAGTCGATAGGTGGACTTGTCTCCTCATCGACCTCGATCGGCTGCGGCGTCATCGGGACCGCCTCGTCGTCGAGCTGGGGGTTGACGGTCACCGCGATCCGGATCTCGCGACCGAGGGCCTCGGTGAGCGCGTCCTCGAGCTGACCACGCAGGCGTCCCTCGAGCTGGCCGCGGGTGAAGTCGTTGGCGACCGCGATGATCGCGGTGTTGCCGTGCAGGGTGACCGGCTCGCTCGCGCGCAGCCAGGCCCGTTGGTTCGGCTGCAGGTCGGCCAGCACCCGGCGCCAGGCGTCGGTGAGCTCCGAGGGGCTCTGCTCCACGGTTGGACCTTTCTCAGAAGCTGTCGCGAGGGGCGGTGCGGATGGCGCATCCACAGGTTTGTCCACAGGTTGTGAACCGTGTCCGAGCTGTGGTGCGACGCTGGTCCCGGCCCGTTGCCGAGCATCCTGCCCGTGGATGTCGTGCCTGGTCAGAGGCGGTTTCCACGTCGGTGTGGGGAGCTGGTGCCGGGCCGGCGACCGGGGCGGGACCGGGGTGCGGGCGACACCTCGACACGAGCGAACCTAACCCGCCTGCTCCGAACGCGGCAAGAGTTCATCCACAGGGCCGCGCGGGCGTCGTACGTCGGTTTGACCCTGTCGAACGCCAACGCGTACCGTTGGCCGGTCACCCGGCGTCGACGGGTGCCGCATGTCCATGGCAGTCCAGACCCTCGGGTCCCGGTCACCGTGGGTGGGCGGTGCCAGCCGAAGGGCGCATCGAGTCGTGCTTCTCCACCTGCACGACACCCGATCCGTCGGGAGTGACACCGCATCGTGAAGTCCACTCAGCGAAAGAGATTCTCGTGAGCAAGCGTACGTACCAGCCGAACAACCGTCGCCGTCACAAGGTGCACGGCTTCCGCCTGCGCATGCGCACCCGCGCCGGCCGCGAGATCCTCTCGTCGCGCCGCCGCAAGGGTCGCAAGAGCCTGGCTGTCTGACGGTCGCCGAGCGACCGTCCCGGTGCTGGCTGCGCCCAACCGTCTGACGGACGCGGACACGTTTCGCGCGGCGACCCGCTCGGGTCGCCGAGCGGGTTCGCGGACCGTCGTGACCCACCTGCTCGTCGGTGGGTCGAGTGGAGCGCCCCGTGTCGGGTTCGTCGTGAGCAAGGCCGTCGGCAACGCCGTCGTCCGCAACCGAGTCAAGCGTCGTCTGCGCCACCTGACCCGGGAGCGCCTCGGGCTGCTCCCGGGTTCTGCTGTTCTCGTGGTCCGCGCGTTGCCGGCCGCCGATGAGGTGTCCGTCGCCGACCTCGGCGCTGACCTGGACCGCTGCCTGGCTCGCTGCCTCGACCGGGCGCTGACGTGAAGTACCTGCTGATCGGACTGCTCCGTGCCTACCGCGCCGTGATCAGCCCGCTCTACGGCCAGGTCTGCCGCTACCACCCGTCGTGCTCGGCGTATGCCCTCGAGGCGGTCACCGTGCACGGCTCGGTCAGAGGCAGCTGGCTCA
>WLIH01000274.1 GCA_009702305.1 Actinomycetota bacterium
CAGGCTCCCTACGGCCAGACTCCCTACGGCCAGGCGCCGTACGGCGCGCCGCAGCCGGGTTACGGGGCACCGGGCGCGAGCCCGTCGGCGCCGTACGGCGTGCACCCGACGACGGGGGTGCCGTACTCCGACAAGTCCAAGCTGGTCGCGGGGCTGCTGCAGATCCTGATCCCGCTGGGGATCGGCCGCTTCTACATGGGCGACACCAACAAGGGCGTGGCTCAGCTGCTGGTCACGATCCTCACCTGCGGCATCGGCGCGCTGTGGCCGTTCATCGACGGCATCATCATCTTGGCGAGCGACTCGCGCGACTCGAACGGCTACATGCTCCGGTCGTGAGGCGAGGGGCTACGGCGCCGTGACGAAGTCGATGAGTTCCTCGACCCGTCCCAGCAGCGCCGGCTCCAGGTCGTCGTAGGACTGCACCCGGGCCTTGATCTGCTGCCAGGCGCGGGCGATGTCGGCCTGGTCGCGGTGCGGCCAGCCGAGGTGCTGGCACACGCCCTTCTTCCACTCGACCGAGCGGGGGATGGTCGGCCACTCGCGCAGGCCGAGCCGGTCGGGCTTGACCGCCTGCCATACGTCGACGAACGGGTGGCCGACGATGAGCACGTGCTGACCGGCCGGTGAGCGGCGGATGCCCTGGGCGATGCGGCTCTCCTTGGAGCCGCTGACGAGGTGGTCGACCAGCACGCCGACCCGGCGACCGGGTCCGGGCTTGAAGTCGACGAGGTGGTCGGCCAGGTCGTCGACGCCGCCGAGGTACTCGACCACGACGCCCTCGATGCGCAGGTCGTCGCCCCAGACCTTCTCGACCAGCTCGGCGTCGTGACGACCCTCGACGAAGATCCGGCTGGCTCGCGCGACCCGCGCCTTGGCGCCGGTGACGGCCACCGATCCGGAGGCCGTGCGGGCGGGGGCGGCGGGAGCGGCCTGGCGCACGGGTGGGGTGAGGATGACCGGCTTGCCGTCGACCAGGAAGCCCGGACCCAGGGGGAAGGTGCGCCGTCGACCGCGTCGGTCCTCCAGCGTGAGGGTGTGCAGGTCTCGGTCGATGGCGACGATCTCGCCGCACCAGTCGGTGGTGACCTCCTCGACGACCTCGCCGAGCGCCGCGGGCGTCTCGACGGCGCGCCCACGCTGGGGCTTGCGCCAGTCGCCGGAGAGGACGTCGGCGCCGTATCGATCACTCACCCGCCGAGGCTAGGCGGCACCGCCGACACTGCCGGCCAGGACGCGCCGCGCGCTGCTCAGTCCTCGGTGTCGCGATCCTCACCCTCGGGCGGGTCGGTCGGCTTGCCGTCGTGCAGCAGGTCGCCCTCGGTCTCGCCGGGCGGCAGGCCCTCGGCGAGCGGGTTGTCGTCGGCCGGGACGACGTCCGCGGGCAGCTGGTCGTCGGAGATGCCGGTGCTCTCGTGCTCGGACTGGCTCATCCTCCGACCGTAGCGCGGTGGCGCCAGGGGCCGGCTCAGACCAGCGGGAGACGCTTCTGGCTGCGCGGCAGCTGCTCGTAGCCGCGGCGTACGGCGTCGGCGAGCTCCTCGCGTGGGTAGGGCCAGTCGCCGACCTCCAGGGCCTGGTCGAGCGGCACACCGCGGGTCGCCAGGTCCCGGATGGTCTCGGCGACGACGCCGATCGCGTTGCGCTGCTCCTCGACGAACTCGCGGTCGACGGGTGCGCCGTGCCCCGGCACCAGCACCGTGGCAGGCGTGCTGAGCGAGAGCACGATGTCGAGGCTGAGTGGCCAGTCGAAGGGGTAGCAGTCGCCGCCGAATCCCGGCACCGCCTGGCGCAGCGTCGACTCCTCGACCAGGTCGCCGGTCAGGATCGTGTCGCAGTCGGGGATGCGGACGATGAGGTCCCCGCTCGTGTGCCCCCGTCCGGGGTGGACCAGCTCCACGTAGCGATCGCCCAGGTCGAGGGCGTACGCCGAGGAGAAGGTGTGGTCGGCGGCCACGATCTCGGTCTCGCGCACCTCGTCGCGGTGCGGGTCGAGCGGCTCGTCGTCGTAGAGCGCCTTGATCCGCTCGCCGGCAGCGACCGTGCGCTCGGCGGCGACCTCGTGGGCGTGGATCGGGATGTCGCCGTACGCCGCGCGGAAGGTGCCGTTGCCGAAGGTGTGGTCGAAGTGCTCGTGGGTGTTGACCACGCCGACGACCTCGCCGACCCCGAGGCGGCGTACGTCGTCGAGCACGGCGCGCGCCGCGGCGGCCGAGGCGTGGGTGTCGACGGCCAGCAGGCCGCGCTCACCGCCCACGAGGGTGACGTTGACGTCGAACCACTCGTAGCGCGCGACCCAGACCCGGTCGGCGACCTCCTCGAACCCCATGGCGTCACCCTAGGTGCTCGGTCGAGCGCGGCTCGGCGGTGCGCCGTCGCGACGGTGCAGCTGCGAGGACTCAGCAGATGCCGGCGTGCAGCTCGCGGCGCAGCATCTCGCCGAGCTCGGCGGTCGATCGCGCCGGGCGCGGGAAGGCGATCCGGGTGCGGTGGGCGCCGGAGTGGTCGACCCAGCTCAATTGCACTCCCGAGGGCGTCAGGTCGGCCAGCTGCACGGCGATGACCAGGTCGGGGCGGGTGCCGGTGGAGCGGGAGAGCGCCTGGCGCAGCTCGTCCTGGTGGCAGTCGTTGGCGTGCTCGACCGAGCGCTGGAGGTAGCCGCGGTTGAGGTGGTGGGCGGGGGAGCGGAACAGCTCGAGCGGCACCCGCAGCTGGCGGGGGCGGGTGTCCGCGGTGCGGGTCAGCACGACGTAGCCCGGCTCGAGCACGACCACGTGGCGCTCCTCGTCGCAGCAGTCGCAGTGCTCGACGCCGCGGGTGCTCAGGCGCCCCGAGACGGTCACCGTGGTCGTGCCGTCGGCGGCCTGCCGGGGCAGCCCGCTCTCGATGGTCACCAGCGCCCCGCGCCGGTCGGCGCCCGCCGCGGCCAGCGTCGACCCGGGCAGGCAGGAGAACGTCGGCAGCCCGCCGAGGTCCTGCATGCCGATGTGCTCGTGCTCGAGCAGGTGCTCGCAGCCGTCGACGACCAGGCTGACGCCCCGGGGGCAGGACAAGATGCTGCGCGCCTCCGCCGCGAGGGCGTGCGGGTCGGAGACGGGCTGGATCGAGCTGTCGGCGGTCATCGGCACTCCCGGCATAGTGAGTTAGGTAAGCCTAACCTACACGATGATCGTCGTCCGGGGGAGGAGCGAGACGCGTCGTGGCGCGCGCAGTAGCATTGGCACTCGACGGAAACGAGTGCCAGAGCGCTGGCCGGAGCGGAGGAGGGTGACGTGCAGGAGGACCGCAGGTTGGCCGTGCTCCGCGCGATCGTCGAGGACTACGTCGCCACCGAGGAGCCGGTCGGCTCCAAGGCCCTGGTCGAGCGCCACGGGCTCGGAGTCTCGCCCGCCACGGTGCGCAACGACATGGCCGTCCTCGAGGACGAGGGCTACATCACCCAGCCGCACACCAGCGCGGGGCGGGTGCCGACCGACAAGGGCTACCGGCTCTTCGTCGACCGGCTGACCACCGTCAAGCCGATGAGCAGCGCCGAGAAGCGCGCCATCGCGACGTTCCTCGACGGCGCCGTCGACCTCGACGACGTCGTCCAGCGCAGCGTGCGCCTGCTCTCGCAGCTGACCCGTCAGGTCGCCGTCATGCAGTACCCCACCCTGTCCCGCTCGACCGTGCGTCACGTCGAGCTCGTCGCGCTGACCCCGAGCCGGCTGCTGGCGGTGCTGATCCTGAGCACCGGCCGCGTCGAGCAGCGGCTGGTCGAGCTCGACTCGGACCTCTCGGAGGGCGCCCTGGCCGAGCTGCGCTCGCAGGTCCTCCAGGCCGCGACCGGGCAGGTCATCGTCGACGCCGTCGCGGCGCTCAAGACCCTCCCGCCCCACCCCGACCTGGCCGCCGCGGCCGCCACGGCCTCGGTCGTCGACGTGCTCGTCGAGGCGATGAGCGACCACCGCTCCGACGAGCGCATCGTCGTGGGCGGCGCCGCCAACCTCGCGAGGTACGGCGACTCCTTCGACTCCGCCGTCCGCCCCCTGCTGGAGGCGATCGAGGAGCACGTCGTGCTGCTCAAGCTGCTCGGCGAGGCCGATGCGGGCGGTCTCGTGACCGTGCGTATCGGGGCCGAGGGACCCTACGAGCAGTTCGCCGCGACCAGCGTCGTCGCCACCGGCTACGGCCCGCGCGACGAGTCGCTGGCCAGCATCGGCATCGTCGGGCCGACCCGCATGGACTATCCCGGCACGATGGCTGCGGTGCGTGCCGTGGCCCGCTACGTCTCCCGCATCCTCGACGAAGCCTGACCTCGTCGACGTACCCGCACCACCGGACATCGAAGGACCACTGTGAGCCAGGACCTGTACGACCTCCTCGGGGTCGCCCGTGACGCGGACGCGGACGCCATCAAGAAGGCCTACCGGCGTCTCGCCCGTCAGCTGCACCCGGACGTCAACCCCGACCCCGAGACGCAGGAGAAGTTCAAGGAAGTCTCCCGCGCCTACGAGGTGCTCTCCGACCCGCAGAAGCGGGCGGCCTACGACCGGGGTGGCGACCCGTTCGGCGGCGGGGGCGCAGGTGGTTTCGGCCAGGGGGCCGGGTTTTCCTTCACCGACATCATGGACGCTTTCTTCGGAGGCGGCGGTGCGGGCACTGGCCAGGGCCGTGGTCCGCGTCCGCGCGTACGCCGCGGGCAGGACGCGCTGATCCGGCTGGAGATCGAGCTCGCCG
>WLIH01000275.1 GCA_009702305.1 Actinomycetota bacterium
GACCCGTGGGGTGGTCGTGACCGGGTCAACGTGCTGCTGCTCGGCGGTGACGGGGGCGTCGGCCGCACCGGTGTGCGCACCGACAGCGTCATCCTCGTCAGCATCGACACCACCAGCGGCAAGACCACGATGTTCAGCCTGCCGCGCAACATGATGTATGCGCAGTTCCCCGAGGACAGCCCGCTGCACGACCTCTACCCCGACGGCTACACGGGGGAGGGCGACGCCGGTTTCTACATGCTCAACGCGATCTACGGCCAGATCCCGGCGCGCCACCCCGGCATCCTCGGCGCCAGCAAGAACGAAGGCGCCGACGCCATCAAGCAGGCCGTCTCGGGCAGCCTCGGTGTGCCGGTCGACTACTACGTGCTGGTCAACCTCAAGGGATTCCAGGAGATCGTCGACGCCATCGGCGGCATCACCGTCAACGTCAACGAGCCGGTCGCCATCAACGGCAACACCGACGCCGGCATCCCGCCGACCGGCTACATCCAGCCGGGGCCGGACCAGCACCTCGACGGCTTCCACGCCCTGTGGTTCGCCCGCGGACGCTACGGCTCGGACGACTACGAGCGCATGGACCGCCAGCGCTGCACGGTCGACGCCATCATCGAGGCGGCCGACCCCTTCACCCTGCTCACCCGCTACCAGCAGCTGGTCGCGGCGGGCAAGGAGATCATCTTCAGCGACATCCCGCTCAAGCTGGTGCCGGCCTTCGTCGACCTCGCGCTCGAGGTCAAGGACGCCAAGGTCCGCTCGGTGGTGTTCAAGACCTCGGAGAGGTTCTTCTCGGGCGATCCTGACTACGCCTGGGTCCAGGAGACGGTCGCCAAGGCCCTCACCCCGCGCCCGCGCAGCGGCCCGAAGGACGACCCGGGCAGGCCGAAGAACGCCAAGAGCTCCTGTGCCTACGACCCGGTCACGCCGACGAGCTGAGGCTCACTGCTCGGCGTACGTCGCCTGGTAGGCCGCCAGCGCGGCCCGGGCCCGGCCGAGCGCCTGCTCGACGCCGGGCATCAGGTCGGCAGCGCCGTCGACGGTGCCGGTGTCGGCGAGGTGCTCCAGGGCGCGCACGGCGTCGCCGGCGTACGGCACACCGAGGTTGGCCGCGCCACCGGCGAGCTTGTGCGCGACGGCCTTGAGCTCGTCGACGTCGCCGGCCTCGACGGCAGCGTGCAGCTGCTCGGGCACCGCGGTCGAGTTGATGGTGAAGTTGGCGATCGCGCGGTCGAGATAGGTCGTGTTGCCGGGATCGAGGTCGCGCAGCATCTCCAGACGCTCCAGGTCGAGGCCGGCCAGCGCATCGAGGCCCTCCAGCGCGGCGATCGAGAGGTCGCGCGCGGGCGCCGGTGCTGTCGCGGGCAGCGGTGCCCCGTCGAGCCAACGCGCCAGCGTCGCGGCCAGCGCGGTGGGGTCCACCGGCTTGGTGAGGTAGTCGTCCATCCCGGCCTGCAGGCACCGCTCCCGCTCGCCCTCGACGGCCGCTGCGGTCATCGCGATGATCGGGTGGCGTCGGGAGGTCTCCGAGGACCGGATCTCCCGCGTCGCGGCGTAGCCGTCCATCCGGGGCATCTGCACGTCCATCAGGATCGCGTCGTACGACGACGCCCGCACGGCCTCCACGGCGGCGAGCCCGTCGTCGACCGTCACGACGGCGTAGCCCATCGCCTCGAGCAGGCCGGTCGCGACCATCTGGTTGACCGGGTTGTCCTCGACGACCAGCACGCGGTGCGCGGCGCTCGGCCGACCCGCCTCGACGGGATCCGGCAGCGCGGCGCTCGGCCCGACCAGCAGCTCCAGCAGCGCCCCGCGCAGCACGCCCGACAGCACCGGCTTGGTGAGCACGTCGTCGATGCCGATGCGACGCAGCTCGTCGACGTCGAGGGTGGTGACGGAGGTGAGCATCAGCAGCCGCACGTCGTCGTACGCCGGGTCGGACCGGATCCAGCGCGCCAGGTCGAGCCCGTCGTGGCCCGGCATCGCCATGTCGAGCAGCACGCACTCGTAGCCTTCCCCGGCCGCGAGCGCCTCGGCGAGCACCGGCATCGCCTCGAACACCGACCCGGCGCTGTCGGCGTCGATCTCCCACCAGCCGAGCTGCTCCTCCAGGATCAGCCGGTTGTGCTCGTTGTCGTCGACCACCAGCGCCCGCTTGCCGCCGAGCAGGGAGCGCGCGTGCTCCTCGGCGGCGTTGGCGACGGTGTCGTCGGCGGTCTCCAGCATCGCGGTGAAGGTGAAGATGCTGCCGCCGCCCGGGTTCGGCTCCCAGGTGATGGTGCCGCCCATCGCCTCGACGATGTCGCGCGAGATCGCCAGGCCCAGCCCGGTGCCGCCGAAGACCCGGGTGGTCGACGCGTCGGCCTGGGTGAAGGGGTCGAACAGCGGCCCGATCTCCCCGTCGGGGATGCCGACGCCAGTGTCGCTGACCTCGACGCGCAGCTCGACCGACGTGCCCGGTCCGGGCCGGGTGGTCGCGCGCACGATCACGCCGCCGCGCTCGGTGAACTTCACGGCGTTCGAGACCAGGTTGGTCAGCACCTGGGCGAGCCGGGTGGGGTCGCCGGAGAGCGCGGCCGGCACGTCGGGATGGCACGACATGACCAGGTCGAGGCTGCGGGCCCGGGCCGGCTCGGCCAGCATCCCGGCCACCTGGTCGAGCAGCGGTCTGATCTCGAAGGCCAGGCTCTCGAGCTCGAGCCGCCCGGCCTCGATCTTGGAGAAGTCGAGGATGTCGTTGATGACGCCGAGCAGGGCGCGGCTCGCCACCTGGACGCCGGTGGCCAGGCGCTCCTGGTCAGGCGACAGGGCGGTGCGCAGCAGGAGGTCGTTGAGCCCGATGACGCCGTTGATCGGAGTCCGGATCTCGTGACTCATCGTCGCGAGGAACTCCGACTTCTGACGCGATGCCTCCATCGCACCGTCGCGGGCCGCGGCCAGCTCCCGCTGCGCGCGCTCCCGCTCGGCGACCCGGCTGAGCTGGTCGGCGACCTGCTCGACCATCGAGCGGATCATCTCGTGGCGGTAGAGTGGCGGCGCCGACGTGATCACCACGACCGCGCAGACCTCACCGGCCAGCAGCACCGGGCAGGCGAGCGTCAGCAACGACTCCGACCAGTGCGAGCTGCGGGTGCGGTAGGCCGCGTTCGCCAGCTCGAGCTCCACCTGGGCGAGCGGGTCGTCGGGGTCGTCAGGCTCGTCCTCGGGGGCGTAGAGCCCGACGACATGCTCCCCCTCGGGCACGAAGGCCCGGCCACGCTCCCAATCGTCGTGGAGCAGTACCAGTGAGCGAGCCTGCTGCAGCACCTCCACGAGGGTGGTGGCCTCGTTGGCGGCACTCGCCACGGCCTGCATGAGGTCGTTCTGGGCGACCTGGTCCTCGAGGGCCAGCTCGGCGAGCTTGGTCTCGGTGACGTCCTGCTGGGTGCCGGAGAGCACGGTGCGTCCCTCGACGGAGTGGACGACGCCGCGACCGCGGGTCCAGACCCACTCGTCGTCCATCCACATCCGGACCTCGTAGACCAGCGAGTCCGATCCCGCCAGTGCGGCCTGGATCGCGGAGTCGAGCAGGTGGACGTCCTCCGGGTGCGCCCCGGCCAGGATGTCGGCGTACGCCATGGGGAAGTCGGCCTCCTCCAGGCCGTAGAGCGCCCGCAGCCCCGGTGACGCGGTCACCTGGTCGGTCTCGACGTCCCAGACCCAGCTGCCCATCCGGGCGATCTTCTCGGCCTCCTCGAGGCGGCTCTCGCTCAGTCGCAGGGAGTCGACCATCTCGTGGCGGTCGCTGTAGTCGCTGACCCGGTTGAGGATCGCGGTGCAGCCGCCGTCGTCGTCGAGCAGCGGGCTCTCGCGGATCAGCACCCATTGGGCGGTGCCGTCCGCGCGCACCCACTGCACCTCGACGGCCGAGGGATTGAGCCGACCCGCCCGCAGGTCCTCGAGGTGCACGGCGAACTGCTCGCGACCGATCGCGTCGAGCGTGTCGAAGACTGTCAGGTCGGCGAGCTCCGACTCGGAGATGCCGTGGATGCGGGCGATCTGGGTGTTCGCGTAGAGCGTGCGGCCGTCGAGATCGACGACCCAGATGCCGTCGGGCGACGTCTCCACGATGTTGCGGTACAACGCCGCCAGGTCCATGGCACCTCCTGGCGTCAGGATACGGCCGCGGCCGGGGTGGCGAGGCCCGTTCGCGACCGAGTCACCCTTCGCCCGCGATCCGGTAGGTGCCGTCCTGGTAGGTCAGCTGCAGGCGCACGTCGTCGGTCGTGCGGCGTCCGTCGGTCGCGGTGTAGGAGTACGTATAGCTCACGAGCAGGGCGTCCGGATCGGCGACGACGTCGCGGACCGCGTCGATCGTCGCGACCTTGGCCCAGAAGCGCGTATAGCCGCCGAGCCTCCCGCTCTCCTCCTGGAAGGCCGGCGTCAACAGGTCGTAGCCGGCCCGCGGGTCGGCGGCCGCCGTGCGCAGGTAGTCCTGGACGAAGCCCTCCATGCCGGCGGGGCTCGGCGCGTCGCCGTCGCTGCTCGGCGATCCCGTGGATGGAGACCGTCCGGGCGACGCAGCTGCACCGGCGGGCTCGTCGCCGCCGTCCGGCAGGGTCAGCGCCGCGATCAGGACGACTCCGAGCAGCGCGGCC
>WLIH01000276.1 GCA_009702305.1 Actinomycetota bacterium
ATCGTCGACGGCAGCCGCTTCCAGGAGTTCAAGCAGCTCTACGGCGAGACGCTGGTGACCGGCTTCGCCCACGTGTGGGGACACCCGGTCGGCATCGTGGCCAACAACGGCATCCTCTTCAGCGAATCGGCGCTCAAGGGCGCCCACTTCATCGAGCTGTGCAACCAGCGCGGCATCCCGCTGGTCTTCCTGCAGAACATCTCCGGCTTCATGGTCGGCCGGGAGTACGAGAACAAGGGGATCGCGCGCGACGGCGCCAAGCTGGTCACGGCGGTCGCCTGCAGCGTCGTCCCCAAGTTCACCGTCGTGATCGGCGGCTCGTTCGGCGCGGGCAACTACGGCATGTGCGGGCGCGCCTACGACCCGCGTTTCCTGTGGATGTGGCCCAACGCCCGGATCTCGGTGATGGGCGGCGAGCAGGCCGCCTCCGTGCTGTCGGTCGTGCGCGGCGAGGACCGCGAGGACACCGAGGAGTTCAAGGCCGGCATCCGCGCGCAGTACGACGCCCAGGGCTCGGCGTACTACTCCACCGCCCGCCTGTGGGACGACGGCGTCATCGACCCGGTCGACACCCGCCGGGTGCTCGGCATGGGGCTCGCCGCGGCCGCCCACGCGCCGATCCCGGCACCCTCCTACGGCATCTTCCGGATGTAGAGGTGACCTCCATGATCGAGTCAGTCCTGGTCGCCAATCGCGGCGAGATCGCGGTCCGCGTCTTCCGCACCTGCCGTCGCCTGGGCATCCGCACCATCGCGGTCTTCACCGACCTCGACGCCACGGCCCCGCACGTGCGGGCGGCCGACGTGGCGGTGCGCGTCGAGAGCTACCTCGACATCGGGGCCGTGGTCGCGGCAGCGGTCGCGACCGGCGCCGGCGCCGTCCACCCGGGCTACGGGTTCCTCTCCGAGCGGGCGGAGTTCGCCCAGGCGCTCGAGGACGCCGGCATCACGCTGGTCGGGCCCTCGGCGAGGGTCATGGAGCAGATGGGGCGCAAGGACGCCGCCCGCGAGATCGCCGTCGCAGCCGGTGTGCCGGTGGTGCCGCGGGGCGAGGACGCGGGCTATCCGGTGCTGGTCAAGGCCGCCGCCGGCGGCGGCGGCAAGGGCATGCGCATCGTGCGCAGCGCCGCGGAGTACGACGACGCGCTGGCGGCGGCGCGGCGCGAGGCCGCTCACGCGTTCGGCGACGACACGATCCTGGTGGAGAAGTACGTCGAGCACGGGCGTCACATCGAGGTGCAGGTGCTCGGCGACAGCCACGGCACGGTGCTGCACTTCTTCGAGCGCGACTGCTCCACGCAGCGCCGCCACCAGAAGGTGCTCGAGGAGGCGCCCGCCCCGACCCTCGACCCGGCGACGCGCGAGCGGGTCACCAGCGCGGCCGTGCGCCTGGCCGAGCACGTCGGCTACACCAACGCCGGCACGGTCGAGCTGCTCCTCGACAGCGACACCGGCGAGGTCTACTTCCTGGAGATGAACACCCGCCTCCAGGTCGAGCACCCGGTCACCGAGGCGGTCACCGGAGTCGACCTGGTCGAGCTGCAGCTGCGGGTCGCGGCCGGTGAGCCGATCGGCCTGAGCCAGGACGACGTGACCCTCACCGGCCACGCCATCGAGGCCCGGGTCTACGCCGAGGACTCCTTCGGCGGCTTCCTGCCGCAGGCCGGCACCGCCGACCTGGTCCGCTGGCCGGCCGGGGTGCGGGTCGACCACGCCCTCGAGCCGCGCCAGGTGGTGTCGACGGCGTACGACCCGATGCTCGGCAAGATCGTCGCCCACGGTCCCGACCGCGAGAGCGCCCGACTGGCCCTGCTCGCCGCCCTCGACGACACGGCGATCCTGGGTCTGACCACCAACGCCGGCTTCCTGCGGGTGCTGGTCGCCAGCGACGACTTCCGCGACGCGACGATCGACACGGCGTGGCTCGACACCGCCGTGCTGGAGCCGCCGAGCGCCGACCTGCCGCGCACGATCACGGCCTGGACCGCGGCGATGCTCGCTGCCTCGGGGCCGGTCGAGGCCTTCCAGCGTGACGGCTTCCGGCTCGGGGCCGCGCCGGCACCGATCGTCGTCGCTCTCGACCGCGAGGTCGTCGTCGACCGAGCTGCCGGCACCGTCGACGGCGTCGAGGTGCGCACCATCTCGGCGGCCGACCACGTGCTCCAGGCCCGGGTGGCCGGCGAGCGGGTGGCCGTCACCGTCAACGTGCAGCCCGGCCTGGCCGAGGCCGCCTACCAGGGTCAGCGCTTCGACCTCACCCCGCCGGACCGGTTGGCCGGCGCGGTCGCGGCCGGCGACGGCACGGTGCTCTCGCCGATGCCCGGCACCGTGCTCGAGGTGCGCGTGCGACCCGGTCAGCAGGTGGGCGCAGGCGACGTGCTCGGCGTGGTCGAGGCGATGAAGATGGAGCTGGCCCTCACGGCCCCCTTCGCCGGCATCGTCACCGAGGTCTCGGCTGCAGCGGGTCAGCAGGTGCCGCTGCGGGCGCCGCTCTTCGTGGTGGAGCCCGCATGAGCCTCCCGATGGTGGTGCCGGAGCCGGGGCTGCCCGCGCGCGTCACGATCTACGAGGTCGGCCCCCGCGACGGTCTGCAGAACGAGAAGTCGGCGGTGCCGACCGCGGTCAAGGAGGAGTTCGTACGCCGCCTGCTGGCCGCCGGCCTGCCGGTGGTCGAGGCCACCAGCTTCGTCCACCCCGACTGGGTGCCGCAGCTGGCCGACGCCGCCGACCTGATGCAGCGGCTCGGCGAGACCGGCCGCGACCTGCCGGTGCTGGTGCCCAACGAGCGCGGGCTCGACCGGGCCCTCGCACTGGGGCTGCGCCACGTCGCGGTGTTCGGCTCGGCGACCGAGACCTTCGCGCAGCGCAACCTGAACCGCTCCCACGACGCGCAGTTCGCGATGTTCGCCCCGACGGTGCACCGGGCCCGCGACGCCGGCCTCGACGTGCGGGCCTACCTGTCGATGTGCTTCGGCGACCCCTGGGAGGGCGCGGTGCCTCTCGAGCAGGTCGTGGCCACCGGGCGCCGGCTGCTCGACCTGGGCGCGAGCCAGCTCAGCCTGGGCGACACCATCGGCGTCGCGACCGCCGGCCACGTCACCGCGCTGGTCGAGGCGTTCGCCGCCGCGGGCGTCGGATCCGACCTCCTCGCGCTGCACTTCCACGACACCTACGGCCAGGCGCTGTCCAACGTGCAGGCCGGACTCCGCGCCGGCATCACGACGTACGACGCCAGCGCCGGCGGCCTCGGCGGGTGCCCGTACGCGCACAGCGCCACCGGCAACCTCGCCACCGAGGACCTGGTCTGGCTGCTCACCGGACTCGGCATCGAGCACGGCGTCGACCTCACCTCGCTGGTCGCGACCAGCAGCTGGATGGCGGGCCACCTCGGGCGACCCAGTCCCTCCGCGACGGTGCGCGCGCTCGATCCGGCACAATCACCCGGGTGAGCACTGAGCCCGGCCGGAGGGTCTACCTGCACATCGGTGCCCCGAAGACCGGGACGACCTACCTCCAGGACCGGCTCACGGTCAACGCCAAGGCCCTCGCCGCCCACGACGTGCACTTCCCGACGCGCTCCGCGCTGGTGAGCCCGGGCCTCTTCCAGTTCCGCGCGGCGCTCGACGTGCTCGGTCAGGACTGGGGCGGCGCACCCGGCCACGCCGAGGGCAGCTGGGACGCGCTCGTGCGGCGCGTGCGACGGCGCACCGGCACCGTGGTGGTCAGCCACGAGATCTTCGCTCCCGCACGCGCGGAGGTGGCCGACCGGGTCAAGCGCGAGCTCGCCGGCGGTGGGGCCGAGATCCACATCGTCTACTCCGTGCGCGACCTCGCCCGCCAGGTGCCCGCGGCCTGGCAGGAGAGCATCAAGCAGGGTCGCAAGTGGACCTACCGACGCTTCCTCAAGCGGGTGCGCTCGGAGCGGTCGTGGTTCTACCGCTCCTTCGACCTCCCCGCCGTGCTCGGCACCTGGTCGGCGGGCCTGCCGCCCGAGCGGGTGCACGTCGTGACCGTGCCGCCTGCGGGCGCGAGCCGCCCCGGCGAGCTGTGGCGCCGCTTCTGCACGGCGATCGACATCGACCCGTCGTGGGGTCCCGAGGAGAGCACCCGCCGCAACCCGTCGCTCGGTGCCCCGGAGACGACCCTGCTGCGCCGGCTCAACAAGCGCCTCGACCGCGCCGCTCGCCGCGGAGTCGAGTACGACGCCCTGGTGCGCGAGCTGCTCGCCGAGCGCGAGCTGGTCGGACGCGAGTCGCGGCCGCTGGCCCTGCCACCACGGATGCGGTCGTGGGCCGAGGAGCAGACCGAGCGGTGGAGCGAGTGGGTCGAGGCCAGCGGCGTGCACGTCGTGGGCTCGCTCGACGACCTGCGGCCGGTGTGGCCCGGGGAGGACGAGACCTACCGCGACCCCGACAAGGCGCCGGTCAACCAGCAGCTCGCCGCCGCCCTCGACGCGTTGGCCGCGATGACCCGCGAGGCCGCACGACGCGACGACCCCGACCAGCAGCTGGTGCGCCGGGTCCGCACGCAGGCCCGGCGCCTGCGCGACACGTGAGCCGACGGTGACGACCGGCGAGGCCCGGGCGTGGGGCTGGGTGGCGCACCTGCGCGAGG
>WLIH01000277.1 GCA_009702305.1 Actinomycetota bacterium
GGTGCCCTTCGCCTGGGTGGAGCCGGCCTGATCCCGGCCGCGACCGGCTACTGCCCGAGCATCACGCCGACCCGCTCGCGGGTCAGGCCGGGGAAGACCGCGGCGGTGGACGCCTTGGTCCGCGACGCGACGACCTCGGCCAGCACCGAGCGGTAGTCCGTGGTGACCGGCACGTCGGCATCGAGAGTGTTCTGCAGTCCGCTCCAGCGGCCGTAGTACTTGCCGCCCTTGACCCCCGCGCCGGCCAGGAACATCACGTTGCCCCAGCCATGGTCCAGGCCGCCGCTGGCGTTCTCCTGCACCCGACGGCCGAACTCCGAGATGGTCACCAGGGTGACCTTCGAGGCGAGGGCGCCGAGGTCGGTGAAGAACGCCGCGATGGCGGTCGCCAGCGACGTCGTGTTGTCGAGCATCGGTCCCTTGGTTGCCGTCCCGAGGGTGGTGTGCATGTCCCAGTCGCCCTGGTCGACGGTGACCAGCGAGACCCCGATCTCGGCCTTGAGCGTGCGAGCGACCGACGACAGCGCGCGCCCGATGTCCGAGCTGCCGTAGGTCGAGGATCGATCCGGCTGCGCCAGGGCCGTGCCGAGAGCAGGTGTCGTCGACAGGGTCGAGCGCATGCCCGCTCCCATGGAGCTGGGCTCGGAGCCCCACATCGTGGCCAGCGACTTCGACCTGGCGGTGCCGGGTTGGTACGCCGCGTTGCCCGCGAGGCTCTGCTCGAGCGAGGCCATCGACAGCGCCGGCTCCGGCCCGATGAGCGAGGTCGGGAGCAGCGGGTTGAAGGCCACGCCGTTGAGCGGCGAGGTGAAGGCATCGGCGCCGAGCACGCGGTTGAGCCACCCGACCCGGTCCGTGGAGCCGGGATCGGCGTCCTCGACCGCCTCCATGGCCGCGAAGTGCGACCGGTTGGGGGCGGGCAGTCCTGCCGCGTGCACTGCGGCCAAGGTGCCGGCGTTCCACATCGGCAGCAGCGGCGCCAGGGCGGGGTGCAGCCCGAAGAAGCCGTCCTTGGCCAGGAGCGACCCCGACGGGATCGCGATGCTGGGCCGCGCGGCGTAGTAGGCGGGATCGGCGTGCGGCACCACGAGCGAGAGACCGTCGGCTGCCCCACGCAGCGAGACGACGACGATCACCGACTCGACGGGGGTCGCGGCGTACGCCTGCTCCCCCGAGAGGGTGACGACGGCGCCGCCGAAGACGGTCGTGGCTCCGGCGAGGGCCGCACCGCGGAAGAGCCCGCGTCGCGACATCGCCGTCATCTCGGCGCAGCAGTCAGCTGCCGACGAGGACATGGTGAGCTGGGTCGACATCGTGGTCCTCATCGCTGGTAGAAGGCGGGCAGGTCGAGCAGAGCGCCGAGCAGGGCGGGCCAGCCGGTGGTGAGCACCGGATGGGTGGTGGACACCGGCGTGATCGGCGTCAGGCCCGTCGCCTCGCAGCACGCCTGGAGCGCCGTGCTCGTCGAGGGCCGCAGATGCATCGACCGGTGCAGATGGTCGACCAGGTCGCGGAAGGCGAGCGGCAGCGCCGGCAGCCATGACTTCGCGGGGGCGATCACCCCCGCGGTCGGGTAGGTGCCGCTCACCAGGCGGGCGTGCAGCTGCAGTGACGCCGACGCGCGGGAGGCGGTCGCCCAGGCCGAGTTGACCTGGGGTGCGCCGTTCGGGGCCGGCCAGGTCAGTGGTGCCAGACCGAGGTCGCGGGCGCCGTAGCCGAGCAGGTTCGCGATCGAGGTGGTGCTCGTCGGGGCGGTGACCGTGGCTCGGAGCAGGCGCATCGAGGCGAGCACGTCCTCCCCGGGGTCGCGCAGCTTGAGTCCGGCCGAGGCGGCGAACTCAGGGGACGCGACGAGCGCCCGGATCACCGGCTGGATCGCGGTGCCGTTGTCGAGGTAGACCTTCGCCAGCCTGGCGACCAGGTCGGCCGGCGCATCGTCACGCACGAACCTGACCACGAGCTTGCGGGCGATGCGCTGTGCCGTCGCGGGCTGGACCGCGAGGTAGCGCAGGAGCTTCTCCTGCGCGACCCGTCCGTCGGTCGACAGGTTGTCGTCGACGAAGCCGAGGATCGAGATCAGGCCGGTCGAGTGCCGCTCCGAGGCGAAGGAGAGGAGTCCGGTGGTGGGGCTCATGATCCACCCGGTGAGCAGCCGCGCGGTCGCCTTGACGTCGGACTCGGTGAACGTGCCGACCCCCATCGTGTGGAGCTCGAGCAGCTCGCGGGCGAGGTTCTCGTTGGGGTGGGCCTTCGTCGACCCGACGCCGTTGAGGTAGAGCTGCATGGCCGGGTGGCTGATGGCGGCGACCAGCAGGTCGTCGAAGCGGCCCAGGGCGCCGGCCCGGATCATCTCGCCGTACGACGCCCGCCAGATGAACGGCAGCTCGCCGTTGGCGGGCACGTGGAGGTGGTTCTCCCAGAAGTCGGTCATCACCTCGAGGACCGGACGGGGAGAGATCAGTCGCCGCGTCATGGTGCGGTTCACGTAGTCGACCATCACGGCGTACCCGCTGCGGGTCGAGCTCGCCTGCCGCTGGTAGAGCGAGGCGGGCGAGCGCTGCAGGTCGGGCCACCAGTCGGCGAGATTGGTCGCTGCGCCGTCGTAGGCGCTCGCGAGCTGCTTGTCGAACCACGCCATCCAGCCTCCGGCGGCCTTCATCTCGGCGATCAGGGCCGGTGTCGCGCCGTAGGAGAAGCGATTGGCCAGGTGCAAGGTGGCCGTGTCCGGCACCGCGGTGGCCGGGTAGGACCCCGGCGTCCAGTCGGCCGCCGCCTCGGCGGCCCCGGCACTGCCGATGACCACCGCACCGGCTCCGGCGGCTACCGCCACGCCCGCACCGGCCCGAAGAGCCGCCCGTCGTGTGGAGCCCTTGGGCTCCGTTCCTCGCATCGTCATGATGTCTTCCCCCCTGATTGTCATCGTGACGACGCACGGGGGGAGGTGTGACGAGAACACGTCAGACTTTGTCCTGAGCGGCGCGATCCGAGCCGGTCACTGCTGCGGTGATGACACCGACGGACTAGGCGGGATGACCCGATCGGACCACTGCTCGGCCTAGTGGTCGGCCTGGTGGTCGGGCCGCTACTGCCCGAGCATCACGCCGATGCGCTCACGGGTGAAGCCGGGGAAGACGGTAGCGGTCGAGGCGCCCGTGCGCGCGGCGACGACCTCGGCGAGCACCGAGCGGTAGTCGGTGGTGACGGTCAGGTCGGCATCGAGGCTGTTGGTCAGACCCGGCCAGGTGCCGTAGTACCTGCCGCCCTTGACGCCGGCGCCGGCGAGGAACATGACGTTGCCCCAGCCGTGGTCGAGGCCGTAGTTGGCGTTCTCCGCGACCCGGCGGCCGAACTCCGAGATGGTCACGAGCGTGACCCGGTCGGCGACCGGGCCGAGGTCGGTGAAGAACGCCGCGATGGCGGAGGCGAGGTCGCCGGCGTTGCCGATCATGTCGCCCCACTCGAGCGTGCCGAGCCCGGTGTGCATGTCCCAGTCGCCCTGGTCGACGGTCACCAGCGACACGCCCACGTCTCCGCGCAGGGTGCGGGCGACGTCCGCGAGCGCGTGGCCGAGGTCGTTGTCGGGGTACGACGACGACGCGTCACGCTGGTCTTTGGCCGGGCCGAGGTCGCGCACGGCCTGCATGGCCGAGCGCACCCCGGTCGCCAGGGGCGAGCCCGAGCCGCCCCACATGGCGTTGAGCGACCTGATGCGGTCGTGGTTGGGGTCCCACTCGTCGTCGCCGGAGACGGTGGCGTTCTGCAGCGACGAGAAGGCCATCACGGGCTCGGGGCCGTAGAGCGCCGCCGGCACGGAGCCACCCACCGAGAGGCCCTGCAGCGGTGACCGGGTGGCGTCGGTGCCGAGCAGCCGGTTCAGCCAGCCGACCCGCTCGGTCGAGCCCGGGTTGGCGTCCTCCACGGCCTCCATCGCCGCGAAGTGCGACCGGTTGGCGACCGGGAGCCCGGTGGCGTGCACGGCGGCGAGCTTGCCGGCGTTCCACATCGGCACCAGCGGCGCGAGCGAGGGATGCAGCCCGAAGAAGCCGTCCTTGGCCAGCAGCCGGTTGGCCGGCACGGCGATGTGCGGTCGCGCGGCGTAGTAGGCCGGGTCGGCGTGCGGCACCACGAGCGAGAGGCCGTCGGCGGCGCCGCGCAGCGACAGGACGACCAGCACCGAGCCCGAGAGCGACGGTCCGGCCGCCGCCGTCGCCGGCGCGGCGCCGTAGGTCACCATCGCCGAGCCGACGGCGTACGCCGTGCCGGCCAGCCCGATGCCGCGCAGGAAGCCGCGTCGGGAGAGAGCGCCGGCGGCGAACTCGGGGCAGGAACAGGAGGTCTCGGTCATCGGGCTCACCGCTCGTAGTGGTGGGGGTGGTCGAGCATGGCGCCGAGCAGCCGGTGGAACTGCCAGCGCACGACGTCGTGCTCGGAGGTCACCGTCTCGCGCGGCCCGGTGTCGGTGGCGAGGCACATCGCCTCGAGGAGCCCGGCGTCGGACGGGCGGCCGTGCAGCGTGCGGGAGAGGTGGTCGACCAGGTCGCGGAAGCTGACCGACTCCTGCGGCAGCCACTCCTCGGGGGTGCGGTAGTCGATCCCCTGGTCGGGCCACCA
>WLIH01000278.1 GCA_009702305.1 Actinomycetota bacterium
CGATGTGCACCGGCATGCCGGTCTCGTGGCGCAGCCGCTCGTCGAGGCCGCGGAGCAGGGCTCCCCCGCCGGTGAGCACGATGCCGCGGTCCATGATGTCGCCGGCCAGCTCGGGCGGGGTCTGGTCCAGCGTCGTGCGGACCGCGTCGACGATCGCGTGCAGCGGCTCCTCGAGCGCCTGGCGCACCTCGGCGCTCGACACGACGACGGTGCGCGGCAGCCCGGAGACCATGTCGCGACCGCGGATCTCGGCCTCCGGCTCCTGCGGCAGCGGGAACGCCGAGCCCAGCGTGACCTTGACCTCCTCGGCGGTGCGCTCGCCGAGCATGAGGGAGTACTCCTTCTTCATCCAGGCGACGATCGCGGCGTCGAGGTCGTCGCCGGCCGTGCGGATGGAGAGACTGGTCACGATGCCGCCCAGCGAGATGACCGCGACCTCGGTGGTGCCGCCGCCGACGTCGACGACCATGTTGCCGGTGGCCTGGTGGACCGGCAGTCCGGCGCCGATCGCGGCAGCCATGGGCTCCTCGACGATGTAGACCCGGCGGGCACCGGCCTGGTAGCCGGCCTCCTTGACGGCGCGCTGCTCGACGGCCGTGATGCCGCTCGGCACGCAGATCACCATCCGCGGCTTGGTGAAGTGGCGCCGGCGGTGCACCTGCTCGATGAAGTAGCGCAGCATCTGCTCGGTCGCCTCGAAGTCGGCGATCACACCGTCCTTGAGCGGCCGGATGGCGGTGATGTTGTCCGGCGTACGCCCGATCATCCGCTTCGCGTCATGGCCGACCGCGAGGATCTCGCCGGTGGTGGAGTTGAGGGCGACGACGCTCGGCTCGTCGAGCACGATGCCCTTGCCGCGCGCGTAGACGAGCGTGTTGGCGGTGCCGAGGTCCACGGCCATGTCACGGCCGAAGAAGCTGTTCGCCATGCCGGGATGCCTCGCAGGTCGCTGGGGTCAGTCAGGGAAGAGGACCCGACCCACGTCGGACCCTGACCGCGAGCGTAAGGAGGCCGCCCCCCGGATCAGCGCAGGCACGCCGAGGCCAGAGTGACGCGTGTGACTCCCTCGCCGAGCCGGGGCGTCATGACGCCCCGGCTCGGCGCTCAGAGGGTGGCTCGGTCGTCCCAGCCGTCGATGTGCGCGTGGATCCCGGCGTCGAGCTCGCCACGGACTCAAACGCCGCAGCGGAGCACGCATCCGACGACGCCGGACTCAAACCTCCACCAGGCGTTCGTCCAGGAGGCGCGGATCGGGCTTGTTGACCGGCCAGGGCCTCACGTCCGCGTGCTTGTGCGCCAAGAAGATGTCCGTCACCAGGCGCACTTGGCCGATTCATCGACGGTGCCGAGCACGCCACCGTCGGTGCGCGTGATCTGCTTGAGGACGCCCGGCACTCCCGGTGGTGGCGCTCGGGCTTAGGCGCGGCGGAGACCTGTCTGGTTGCGACGTCGAGGTGCGGTCCGGTGCTTGGGAGGCGCCATCCTCTCTTCGTCGGCTTGCTCGAATCTGTAGGCCTCAGCCCCCGTCTGACCGGACAGGCTGACTGCTCGGTGGGAATTCTGCCACCCGCTTCGCGCCCCTGTATTGACACAGCGCTTCCGCTGCGGAATCGCTTTCTTGGCCAGTTGAGTCAGCCTGGCACGTAACGAAGGTGCAGATGTTCCGCTGCCACGGAACCGGCGACAGAATCCGCACGTCACAGAGAGTGAGACTCAATCCGGTTCTCCACGAATTCCGTGGATTCCTCAGCCAGTATTGCAGCATCCGGAATCATTCTCGCGCTGGCCAGCATTGGAGCGTTAATACTGACCACATCTCCGCCCGCGACGGCGTGGACAGCCTTCCCGTGCAAGTGGAACAAGTCGAACGTGAAGTACTACGTAATCTCCAACGACGCGCCCACGACTAGTCTGAGCGGAGCTGCCGGAGACTGGAACAGTCGTACGAATCAGTTCACCTTCACGTCCTCGAGCGACGCCAACAGGGACTTCCGAGTACGGAACGGTAACTACGGCGCCACAGGATGGTCGGGCAAGGTCCACGAACAGGGTGACACCTCTGCATTACCGCCATGCGATTCGAGCAGCTTCTTCATTTCAAAGCAGACTGTCATGTCGGTTAACAATTACTACAACTCCGGCAGCGCGAGTCGACGCCGTGGCGTCGCTGTGCACGAGTTCGGGCACATGATCGGGCTCGGACATGAGAATCTCACCCAGCCCGGATGCGCGGGTGGCGACCCCGGGTACATCTCGATCATGTATTACAGCGATGACCGGTTCTACGGCAACTGCGCCATCTTCGTGCCGTCGAATGACGACACTACGGGTGTCGACGCGCTCTACTGATAGAGGTGCAATCGATGAAGCGAAAGAATACTGGGCTGGCGGCGGCGGCTTTCCTCATGGCCCTAAGCGTGGCCGGGTGCTCGAGCGACGCCGAGACGTCCTCGACCGTCCCGCCGCAACGGCATACCGACGATTGGGCGTCTCGCGCAGAAAGCTTCACGACCTTGGACCAGCTGACGGGTGCCGCGAAGCTCGTCGTGGTCGGACAACTGCAGGGCGAGCTGCGGAAGAACCCGTACTACGGCGACCAGGACGTGCCGTTCATCATCGGGAACTTCGTGGTCGCCGACGTAGTCCTTGGTGACGTGAAGGTCGGCGCATCCGTCGAGCTGTCTCTCGAAGGTGCCGTAGGTAAAGACGGGACAGCGACCACCGGGAAGATGGAGCGCGACGAGACCTACCTGCTGTATCTGACCCCGCAAGGTCCGCGCTCGCCCGCTGTCTACACCGTCGTGGGCTACAAGGCGGGGATGTACGCACAGACGACGGACGGCTCGTTCGTCAAGGTCGACGATGAGAGCCCCGAACTGCCCACGAGCATCACGCTCGACGCCGCCAGGCAATCGGCGGCACAGTCTCGGTGACTCGGGCGGCTACGTCGCACCCACCCGGCTCGGCGCTCAGAGGGTGGGGAACCAGAGCGCGGACTCGCGCGCGGCGGACTCCGGGGAGTCCGAGCCGTGCACGAGGTTCTCGCGGTTCGAGAGCGAGAGGTCGCCGCGGATGGTGCCCGGAGCGGCCTTGCGGCCGTCGGTCGCGCCGTTGAGGGCGCGCACCACCTCGATGGCGTCGTCGCCCTCCAGCACCAGGGCTACCAGCGGACCGCTCGTCACGAACGCCCGCAGCGGCGGGTAGAAGTCGCGCTCGACGTGCTCGGCGTAGTGGGCGTCGGCCTGGGCCGCGTCGATGGTGCGGTGCTCCAGCGCGACGATCGTCAGGCCCTTGGCCTCGTAGCGGGAGAGGACCTCGCCGACCAGGCCGCGGCGGACGGTGTCGGGCTTGAGGAGGACCAGGGTGCGCTGCGTCATGCCGGCGACCCTACCGAGTCTCGCTGCCGGCCTCAGGCACGACCCAGCGACCGTGCGCGGTCGAGCACGTCGGCAGGCACCGGAGCCGAGGCGTCGTCGGCGTCGACCGGCGCTTCGGCCACCAGGCGCAGGGGCAGGTGGCCGGCCCAGGTGCCGTCGACGACGTCGTCGGGATCGTCGACGGGCCCACCGGCACGCACCTTGACCGAGGCCTCGAGCAGCGCGACGGCCAGCACCGAGGTCGCGGCCAGCTCCTTGCGTGTGCTCGCGCGCAGCGTCGCCGAGCGACCCGGGATGACGTGGTCGACGATCAGGTCGAGCGCCCGCGCTCGCTCGGCGTCGTCCTCGACCAGGCGAGCCTGGCCGATCACGACGGCGCACCGGTAGTTCATCGAGTGGTGGAACGACGACCGCGCGGCCACCAGGCCGTCGAGGTGCGTCACCGTCACGCAGACCGTCCGGTCGGTCGAAGCCCGCAGCCAACCGGCCGCCACCGAGCCGTGGACGTAGAGCGTGCCCGCCTCGTCCGGCCCATCCGGGTCCACGGCGTACGCCGTCGGGAGGACCAGCGGGTGGGCGGCCGCCCCCTCGCCGACCGTCACCGCGAGGTGGGCGACGAGCCCGTCGGCGAGCACCTCGTGCAGCACGGCACGCTCGTCGAGCATCCGGTTGCGTCCGCGGGTGACGGTCGTGCGGGGCGTCGGCGAGAGCGGCTGCGTCGTCATGGGCCTATCGTCGGCGATCAGTGGCCTGCATGCACGGGCCATTCACGCCCCGTTCTGACAGGCCACTCTCGTGATCGCTCTCGCCCTCCACCTCGACCGCGACGACCCTCGCCCGCTCGGGGTGCAGCTGAGCACCCAGATCCGCGACCGGATCACCTCCGGCGGCCTCGCCCCGGGGGCTCGCCTGCCGAGCAGCCGCGCCCTGGCCGCCGACCTGGGCGTGGCGCGCGCGATCACCGAGCAGGCGTTCGCCCAGCTGGTGGCCGAGGGGTGGCTGGTGGGGCGGCAGGGCTCGGGCACCTTCGTCGCCGCCGCCCGGCCGGCGCCGGCGCGTCGACCCGATCGCCCGGCGACCCCCGGGCGGGAGGCGCTGGTGCGTCTCGACACCGGCACCCCGTGGATCGATCCGCGCCACGCTGCGGCCTGGCGCCGGGCCTGGCGCGACGTCGCCGCGGCCACCCCGCCCGCGGGCTACCCCGATCCCCGCGGCCTGCCCGAGCTCAGGACCG
>WLIH01000279.1 GCA_009702305.1 Actinomycetota bacterium
CACCCTCACCCACGCGGTCCACTCCGGCATGTGGGGCGGCCTCGTGCCCGATGCCCTCATCACGCTGAGCCGGCTGATCGCGACCCTGCACGACGACGCCGGCGACGTCGCCATCGAGGGCCTCGGGGCCGGTCCGGCCGCCGATGTCGTCTATCCCGAGGCGCGGCTGCGCGCCGAGTCCGGTGCAGCGCCCGGCATCGAGTGGATCGGCACCGGCTCGGTCGTCGAGCGGCTCTGGACCAAGCCGGCGCTGAGCATCACCGGTCTCGACGCCCCCAAGGTCGACGGCGCCAGCAACACGCTCGTGCCGAGCGCCCGCGCCAAGATCAGCCTGCGGGTCGCGCCGGGTGACACGACCGCCAACGCCCTCGCCTGCCTGCAGGCCCACCTCGAGCAGCACGTGCCGTGGGGCGCGACCCTGACCACGACCGTCGTCGACACCGGCGAAGCCACCCGGATCGACGCGACCGGGCCGGCGTACGACGCCGCCCGGGAGGCGTTCACCGAGGCCTGGGACGGCACGGCGCCGGTCGACATGGGCGTCGGCGGGTCGATCCCCTTCATCGCGGAGTTCCTCGAGGCGTTCCCGCAGGCGAGCGTGCTGGTGACCGGCGTCGAGGACCCCGACACCCGTGCCCACGGCGCCAACGAGGGCCTGCACCTCGCGGAGTTCGAGAAGGTCGTGCTCGCCGAGGCGTTCCTGCTCCGCAACCTCGCGCGCTGATCCGATCCGGAGGCGTCGCCGCTCCGAAGGCCCTGGTGTGACAGCAGTCACATCCGGGTACGGTCGAGGCCGCCCGTCTCGGGGCGCGCGGACGCGGGGAGCGACGGATGAGCATCGACGCCAGCAGGGACACCGATCGGCTCGAGGGAGCAGGGGTCCGACGGCGCAGCTTCCTGGGCTACGTCGTGGGCGGTGCGACGCTGGTCGCGGCGGCTGACTTCGCGCTGCCGACCGCAGCCCGCGCCGGCGGGATCCCCTCGGCGCCGTCGATCCCCGAGATCTACGACCTCGAGGACCTGCAGACCGACGCGGCGCTGCCCACGTCCCAGCTGATCACGGTCACCCTCCACGAGGACGGCACGGCGTCGTTCGCCCTGCCGCGCTCCGAGGTGGGTCAGGGCATCACCACCTCCACCGCGATGATCCTCGCCGAAGAGCTCGACCTGCCGGTCGACAAGGTGCGGGTGACCTTGGCGCCGGCCCGTCCGGAGCTGCTGCTCAATCAGCTGACGGGCGGCTCGAACACCACGGTGTCGACGTACACGCCCATCCGGGTGGCGGCCGCGATCGCTCGCCATGCGCTGCTCGACGCGGCCGCCATCGAGCTCGGCTACGCCGTGACCCGGCTGCGCACCTACGACGGCATCGTCGAGGCGCCCGACGGGACGTCGATCGGCTACGGCGAGCTCGCGCGCAAGGCCGCGGTGACGCGGACCCGCCAGGTGGAGGTGCAGCTCAAGCAGCCCGCCGACTTCCGGGTGATCGGGCGCGGACGCGGTCGCGACGACGCGCTCCTCGCGGTGACCGGGCGCAAGAAGTTCACGATGGATCTGGACGTGCCCGGAGCCCTGCCGACCATGGTGTGCCGTCCGCCGACGCTCAACGGCTCGCCGGTCCGGCTCAGGAACACCAAGGCCATCCTGCGGATGCCCGGCGTCACCGACGTCGCGCAGGTCGAGACCGGGATCGCCGTGCGGGCAGAGACCTTCGGGCAGTGCATCGAGGCGATCAGGGCGATGGACGTCGAGTGGGCGCCGGGGTCGGTCGAGGGTGAGTCCGACCAGACGATCCTGGCGCGACTCAAGGGCGCCGAGCTGCCGCTGGCCGTGCCGGCCGTGCCGCTGCTCGCCGAGACGGTCGAGGCGCGCTTCGAGTTCATGTTCCGCAGCAGTGCAGCTCTCGAGCCCAACTGCGCGGTTGCCGACGTGCGCGACGACGGTGCCCGGATCTGGGCCGGGTTGAAGGTGCCGATCCTGGCTCAGCAGAACATCGCGCGGGCGCTCGGGATGAGCCAGGACCAGGTCGAGGTCAACGTCATCACCGCGGGCGGCTCGTTCGGGCACAAGCTCTTCAGCGACGCTGCCATCGAGGCCGCGAAGATCTCGCAGGCGATGGGCAAGGCGGTCCGACTGATGTGGCACCGCGCCGACGAGCCGCGCCAGGGCCGGCTGCACCCGATGGTGACCTCGCGGGTCCGGGCGACGATGCTCGCCGGCCAGGTGCTCACCTTCGAGCAGCGCAACACCAGCGTGGTCACCGACTTCAGTCACGGTCTCGGCGAGATGATCACCTCGATGGTCGACGAGCTCCCGACCGGCCTCGGCGGGCTCGGCTTCTCCGAGACGATCTTCACGCTGACCCAGGAGATGCCGTACAACTTCGGCGTCATCACCCAGCTGCTCAACGAGACCGACGACCGCTTCAACACCGGCAGCATGCGCAACATCTACTCACCCGACACGCGGGTCGCTGCCGAGCTCGTCGTCGATCTGCTGGCGGCGAAGGCCGGGCTCGACCCGCTGGAGTTCCGGTTGAGGTTCTGCCGCAGCGCCACGGTGCGCGCGGCCCTCGAGAAGGTCGCCGAGGAGGGCAACTGGGGTCGGCCGATGCCGCGGCACACGGCTCAGGGCATCGCGATCCACCAGGAGTACAAGGGCGCCACCGCCTGCTTGGTCGAGATCGACTGCCGTCCGCGGACGACCGGGCGCGACCTGGGGCCTGAGACGGTCACGGGTCCGCGGGTGACCAAGGCGGTGATGGCCGTCGACGCCGGCCTCGTCATCAATCCGCGCGGCCTGGAGGCCCAGATGATGGGCGGCTTCATGGACGGCCTGGCGCTGACCCTGACCAGCAGTGTGCACCTGCGCGACGGACACTTCCTCGAAGCCAGCTGGGACAACTACTTCTACACGCGGCAGTGGAACGTGCCTCCTGTGTTCGAGGTGCACGTCCTGGCCTCGGACTCCGAGCAGCCCGGCGGTGCGGGCGAGGCGGGGGTCGCGTCGTCGGCCGCGGCGGTCGCGTGCGCCTACGCGCGGGCGACCGGCACCATGCCGACCCGCTTCCCGATCAACCACGGACAGCTGTCCTTCAAGCCGAAGTCGTTCGTGCCTCCGGTCCCGCCCGCGCCCACCAACGGCCTCAAGCTCGCCCGCTGAGGGCAGGAGTCACCCATGACCAAGCAGACCTTCATCCTCAACGGCCGCACGACGACGGTCGACGTGCACGACGACGTACGCCTGCTCTGGGTGCTGCGCGACCTGCTCGGCGTGACCGGGCCGAAGTACGGCTGCGGCATCAACGTGTGCAAGGCGTGCACCTCGCACATCAACGGCTCGGCGTTCAATCCGTGCTCCGTGCGGGTGGGCGACCTCCGACCCGACGACGAGGTCACCACCATCGAGGGGCTGCCCGACACCGTCGGCCGCGACCTGCACCCGATGCAGGAGGCCTGGATCGACCGCGACGTCGCGCAGTGCGGCTACTGCCAGCCGGGCCAGATCATGGCGGCGGTCGCGCTGGTCCGCCAGGTGCGCCGCGAAGGCCGCTCGATCCAGGAGCGCGACCTCGACCGGATCCGCAACATCTGCCGCTGCGGCACCTACAGCCGCATCCGCGAGGCCGTCGTCCAGGGCGCCCGCGACATGTGACCCCGGGCTCCATGCCCGCTCCACCGGGATAGTCCGACACAAGAGCGTCCTTTCGGCCGAAGGAAAGGGCGCTCTTGTGTCGGACTATCCCGGTGGGGCCAGGGGGAGGGTGACGGTGAACGTGCTGCCCTCACCGTGGATGGAGGCCGCGGAGATCCGGCCGTGGTGGCGCTCGACGATCCGGGCGACGATGGCCAGGCCCAGACCGGTGCCCTCGCGACGCCGGGCCTCGACGTCGTTGGCGCGGTAGAACTCCTCGAACAGGTGGGCGAGGTCGTCTGCGCTGATCCCGATGCCGGTGTCGGTGATCGTCACGATGGCCTCGTCGCCCTCGGCGGTGCAGCTCACGGCGACCGTCCCGCCGGCGGCGGTGTACTTCACGGCATTGCCGACGAGGTTGATCATCAGCCGCTCCAGCTCGGCAGCGTCTCCGAGCACGCTCACGTCGGCGTTGCTGCTCTCGGTCAGGGTCACCTGGCCGTGCAGCGCACGGATGCTCAACAGCTCGACGGCGCCGTGCACCACCTCGCCGAGATCCACCGGCGTGCGCGGGGTGGCTGACTCCTCACCCTCGACCAGCGAGAGGCTGAGCAGGTCGGTGACGATGCCCGAGAGCCGCTCGGCGGCACGTCCGATGCGCCGGGTCGTCGATGACAGCGGTGCGTACGTCGGGTCGTCGGGGTCGAGCTCGTCGACGGTCTCGGCGAGCACGGCCAGGTGCCCGAGCATGGCTGAGATCGGCTGGCGCAGCTCGTGGCTGACTGCGGTGATCAGGCGTCCCTTGTAGTCGCCGAGCTCCTGCTGGCGCAGGTAGCTGCGGGCCGTCAGCACGGCGTCGCCGAGATCCTGGCCGATCGCCCGTGCAGCCTCGGCCTCCTCGTCGGACCAGTCCGGTTGCCCGACCCGGCGCCGCATCACGATCCGCCCGAGACACTCGGGACCGGC
>WLIH01000028.1 GCA_009702305.1 Actinomycetota bacterium
GCAGTCCCGTGACCAGCGCCTTCCAGGTGTCGGCGTTGACCACGCCGGTCACGGGCAGATCCACCTTCGACTGCCAGGAGGTCAGTGCCCGCTCGGTGCCGGCGTTGAAGACGCCGGTCACGACGACCTTCGACTCGGTGGTGGCGGCGTTCAGCGCGCGCTGCACGCGGCGTACGCCGTTGCCGGTGGAGCCGAACTTCAAGACCTCGCGCGGCCCGGTCGCGAGCAGCGACATCCAGGTCGGGCGCCACCAGACGGGGGTGACCTCGATGCCGCGCTTGCGCTGCCACGCGGCGGCGGCCTCCTGCACCGGCTCGTCGTAGGCGCCGTCGACGGGTCCCTTGTAGAGACCGGCCTCCTTGAGCAGGCACTGCAGGGCGCTGACCTGGTCGGGGTCGGGCGTGACCGTCTCGCCCTTGCGCTGGTAGGCCGGCTTGATCGGCTGGTAGTTCGGGAAGTTGACCCGCGTCTCGCCGCAGTGGGCCGGCTCCGGTGTCGCGACCGAGCCCGCTCCGAGGTCGAGGAAGTTGCTGTCGATGTTGATCCGCACGCCACCCCAGGTCTCGTCGTGGCCGCCCTGGTACTGCTTGACGCGGTTGCCCGGCCGCCACCCGTCCTCGGCGATGTAGGAGGTGCTCGTGTTGGCCACGCCGTCCCAGCGCGCGACCCAGATCCGGTCGGGCAGGTTGAAGCGGCCGGGTCGCTCGACACGCGCCTTGTCGAGCTCGCGGATGCCGGAGCCGGCGCTGGAGTAGACGCCCGCGACGTAGCCGAGCTTGTGCAGCCGCGAGGTCCACCCCGAGAGGAAGGACAGGGCGGACTCGCGGCAGTCGGTGTCGGTGGCGTCGAAGCCCTCGAGGTCGTACCACAGCGTGCTGCCCTCGACGATGCCGAGCGTCTGGGCGTCGATGACGGTGGTCTCCGCCTCGGTGCGGCCCATCTTGACGGCGGCGGTGTAGGTGCCGTCCTTGCCGGGGGCCGACTTGATCCGCACGTCGTCGTCGTAGCGCGGGAAGCGCGGCTGGCAGGAGGCCTGCGGGCCGAGGGTGATGGGCAGCAGCCGCCACCCGGTCGCGAGCTGGGTGCTGATCCAGTCCGCAGTGAGGTTGGGCTGGTCGCGGCAGGCGCGGGACTTGCCGGAGATGTAGATGCCGATCGCCGTGAAGGGCGAGTTGCGCCACCAGGTGTCCATGGTCGCCTGGTCGGGCGTGTGGCACTGATCGAAGCCGTAGCCGGTGAAGTCGCCCGGGGTGACCGGGTTGGCCGCCTTCTCGGCGGTGCGCGTCGCGGCGCTGCGGGCCGGGTCGGCCACGGAGGCCTCCGGCAGCGCGAACGGCGTCGCGACCAGGGCGCCGAGGACGGTGACGGCGGCGGCTCTGCGGAGCGCGAGCAGGGTCGGGCGTGCCATTGTCAGCGTGCTCCAGACGTGCAGGGAAGGGGAGGCGTCGCCTCACTCTAACCTCACACGTCACTCCCGTAACGCAGATCCGCGACCCCGTCGGGATAGTCCGTCACGAAATGGCTCTCCCTCTCGCTCGCCGACGACCATTTCGTGACGGACTATCCCGGGTGCACGTGCGCACCGCTCCTGGAGGTCGTGGCCGACGGCCTGCTCCGCTGAGCGGACGGGCGTCGCGCACCGGTAGATTGGCCCCGTGCCTGAGACGTCCTCGCCGACCGTGAAGTCCACCCTCGACACCGTCGCCGTCGCCGCGCAGGACCCGAGCCGCGAGCAGCCGTGGGCCGACCTCGGTCTCAAGGCCGACGAGTACGCCGAGATCCGCCAGATCCTGGGTCGCCGCCCCACCTCGAGCGAGCTGGCGATGTACTCCGTCATGTGGAGCGAGCACTGCTCCTACAAGTCCTCCAAGGTGCACCTCAAGCAGTTCTCGGAGATCCCTCAGGAGACCCCGATCGGCGCGATGCTCGCCGGCATCGGCGAGAACGCCGGCGTCATCGACATCGGCCAGGGCTACGCCGTGACGTTCAAGGTCGAGTCGCACAACCACCCGTCGTACGTCGAGCCCTACCAGGGCGCCGCGACCGGCGTCGGCGGCATCGTGCGCGACATCCTCGCCATGGGGGCGCGCCCCGTCGCCGTCATGGACCCGCTGCGCTTCGGTCCGCTGGACGCCCCCGACACCCAGCGCGTGCTGCCGGGGATCGTGGCCGGGGTCGGCGGCTACGGCAACTGCCTCGGTCTGCCCAACATCGGCGGCGAGGCCGTCTTCGACGAGACCTACCTCGGCAATCCGCTCGTCAACGCGCTGTGCGTCGGCGTGCTCAAGCACGAGGACCTGCACCTGGCCAAGGCCAGCGGTGTCGGCAACCAGGTGATCCTCTACGGCGCGCGCACCGGCGGCGACGGCATCGGCGGGGTCTCGGTGCTGGCGAGCGAGACCTTCGACGCCGACGGTCCGGCCAAGCGCCCCAGCGTGCAGGTCGGCGACCCGTTCATGGAGAAGCTGCTCATCGAGTGCACGCTCGAGATCTTCGCCGCCGGGCTCGTGGCCGGCATCCAGGACCTCGGTGGCGCCGGCCTGTCGTGCGCCACCTCCGAGCTGGCCAGCGCCGGCGACGGCGGCATGCACGTCGAGCTCGACCGAGTGCCGCTGCGCGACTCGACGCTCGCGCCGGAGGAGATCCTGATGAGCGAGAGCCAGGAGCGGATGATGGCGGTCGTCGAGCCCGACGACGTCGCGGCGTTCATGGCGATCTGCGCGAAGTGGGATGTCGAGGCGGTCGTGATCGGCGAGGTCACCGAGACCGGCCGGCTGCACATCGACTGGCACGGCGAGCGGGTCGTCGACGTGCCGCCGCGCTCGGTCGCGCACGACGGGCCGACGTACCACCGCCCGTTCGCCCGCCCGTCCTGGCAGGACGCGCTGCAGGCCGACGGCGCCGAGGCGCTGCCGCGGCCGACCGGTGGTGAGGAGCTCAAGGAGACGCTGCTGCGCCTGGTCGCCTCGCCGAACCTGTGCGACAAGTCCTGGATCACCGACCAGTACGACCGCTACGTGCGCGGCAACACGGTGCTCGCCCAGCCCAGCGACAGCGGCATGATCCGCGTCGACGAGTCGACCAACCTCGGCGTCGCCGTCTCGACCGACTGCAACGGCCGCTTCGCCAAGCTCGACCCGTACGCCGGCGCGCAGCTCGCCCTGGCCGAGTCCTACCGCAACGTCGCGACCGGCGGCGCGACGCCGCTCGCGATCTCCGACTGCCTCAACTTCGGCTCGCCCGAGGACCCCGACGTGATGTGGCAGTTCGCCGAGGCGTGCCGGGGGCTCAAGGACGGCTGCCTGGAGCTCGGCATCCCGGTCACCGGCGGCAACGTCAGCCTCTACAACCAGACCGGCGAGACGGCGATCCTGCCGACCCCGGTCGTGGCGGTGCTCGGTGTCATCGACGACGTCACCCGCCGCACCCCCAGCGCCTTCGAGGCCGCGGGCGAGACCGTGCTGCTGCTCGGCGAGACGCGCGAGGAGCTCTCGGGCTCGGAGTGGGCGCACGTCGTCCACGGCCACCTCGGCGGCCTGCCGCCACGGGTCGACCTGGCCGCAGAGAAGTCGCTGGCCGAGCTGCTGCGCGAGGCGGTCGGACTGATCACCTCCGCCCACGACGTCTCCGACGGCGGGCTGGCTCAGACCCTGGTCGAGTCGGCGCTCAAGCACCACATCGGGGTGACGGTCTCGCTGCCCGACGACGCGTTCGTCGCGCTCTTCGCCGAGTCGGCCGGTCGCGTCGTGGTGACCGTGCCGAGCGGTGACGTCGAGCGGCTGAGCGCGCTGGCCGCGCGGCACGGGGTCCCGGTGAGCGAGCTCGGCACCACCGGTGGCGACTCGTTCGTCGTCGAGGGCCACTTCGAGGCGGCGCTGCTCGAGCTGCGCTCGGCGTGGATGGCGACGCTGCCGGCCGCGCTTGCCTGACGACCTGGTCGTCTCGCCGACCCTGGTGGTGCCGGGGTCGGACCTGAGCGAGCGGTTCAGCCGCTCGTCGGGACCGGGCGGGCAGGGCGTCAACACGGCCGACTCCCGCGTCGAGCTGTCCTACGACGTCGCCTCGGCCACGCTGCCCGACGCGGTGCGCGCCCGGTTGCTGGAGCGGCTCGGAGCCAGGTTGGTCGACGGCGTGCTCACGATCGCGGCCTCCGAGCACCGCACCCAGCTGGCCAACCGCAAGGCGGCCCGGGAGCGGCTGGCGGCGCTGCTGGCCGCTGCCGCGTCGCCGCCTCCTGCGCCCCGGCGGGCGACGCGACCGACCCGCGGCTCGAAGGAGCGGCGCATCGCCGCGAAGAAGCGTCGCTCCGAGACCAAGCGCAACCGGCAGGGTGGCTACGAATGACCCGCATGCGCCCCCTCCGTCGTCGTACCGTCCTGGCAGTGCCCGCCCTCGGGTTGGCCCTGCCCCTGCTGACCGCCTGCTCCGAGGAGTCCGGTTTGTCCCCCGTCGAGGTCGACCCCACCCAGCCCGTCGAGGGGCGGATCAGCTACGGCTCCGACCCGAGCCAGTTCGCCGACCTCTACCTACCCGACGCAGCCCCGGTCGCCGTCGCGGTCGTCGTGCACGGTGGCTTCTGGCAGGCGCAGTACGGCCTCGAGTACGGCGCGCCCCTCGCGGAGTCGCTCAAGGCCCACGGCTGGGCGGCGTGGAACATCGAGTACCGCCGGGTCGGCAACGGCGGCGGCGTGCCGGCGACGCTCGACGACGTGCGGGCCGCGATCGACAAGCTGGCCGATCTCGGCCTCGACCTCACCACGGTCGTCGGCATCGGTCACTCCGCCGGTGGCCACCTGGTGACCTGGGCGGCCTCGGGCGGCGGCCTGACCCACGTCATCGACCAGGCCGGTGTGGTCGACCTGATCACGGCCTACGACGAGGGGCTCGGCGGGGGCGCGGTCGAGGCGTTCCTCGGCCATCCCCCGACCGCGGCGGATGCCGCCGTCGACCCGATCCAGCAGGTGCCGCTCGACGTGCCGATCTGGTGCGTGCACGCCAGCGGCGACACGATCGTCCCGCCGTCGCAGTCGGAGGCCTACGTCGAGGCCGCCACCGCCGCCGGCGCCACCGCCGAGCTGGTGCGCGTCGACGGCGACCACTTCGCCGTCATCGACCCCGACTCCTCTGCCTGGGCGCGCACCCTCGAGATCCTGGACTCGATCGCCCCGGCGGGCTGACCTGCTCGCCGGTCCTACTCCGGCAGGGCCTCGATCTTCTGCCAGATCTTGCGCGACATGCCGGTCGTGAGGGTCTCGAGGTCGCCGACGGAGTCGAGGACCACGGGGTCCTGCGAGGTCTCGGCGCACAGTGCGGCGGCCTTGCCGACCAGGCTGAGCAGCTCGGAGCAGTAGTCGAGGTAGCGCTCCATCTGGTCGCGGTCCAGGTCGTTGTCCGGGCTGACGGCGGTGGCCCGGAAGCGCTCGCGCAGCCGCTCGGGGTCCTTGGTCAGCTGGTGCATGTCGATGACGTGGGCGAGCGAGCGCAGGCGGTGCAGCACCTGCAGGATCGAGCGCCGCTGCAGCCGCTCCGGCACCGACCACAGGAAGAAGACGGCGATCGCGACGAAGACCACGTCGTTGACCGCCGACTCGAGCAGCGGCAGCCAGTCCAGCGAGCTGTCCGGGCCCCGGTCGGAGGCCGCGTCGCGGGCGGCGAGGGCGAGCAGGGCGACCGCTGCCAGCACGACGAGGCCGGTGGCCGCCCGCGCGACGCCCCTGGCCCGGCGTACGGCGACGGCGGTGTCGGTCGTGAGCTGGTCGACCGTAGCCACGAGCGCCGTGAGGTGCTCGGCCACCCGGGTCAGTCCACGTCCGGGGAAGCGCGCCTCGATCCGGGCGCTGAGGGCAGTCACGGTCGCGGCGACCTCGTCGGCGGCCAGGCGGTCGAGGGCGGACGGGCGCATGGCGGCAGCGTAGGGGTCGTGTGCTCGGCGACGCGCTCAGGCGCGTCCACCGGCACACGACCCCGAGGGCCGCACGTGCTCAGCTGGAGGAGCGCATCGCCCGCAGGCCGACGACCAGGCCCAGCACCGCGACCACCCCGGCGCCGGCCACCCCGGGCAGGAGGGTGTCGAGGGCGAACGAGCCGTTGAAGAGCGCCCGCTCGGCGTCGACGACGTACGCCAACGGGTTCAGGTCGGCGAGGAAGGACAGCCAGCCGGGAGCGCCGTCGAGCGGCAGCAGCACCCCGGCGAGCAGCAGCACCGGGAAGATCAGCGTCTGCTGGATGGTCCAGAAGAGCCAGTCCTGGTCCTTGCTGGCCAGGGCCAGCGCGAAGGAGAGCGAGCCGACGCCGACGCTGAAGACGGCGAGCACGAGAGCGCCGACGAGCACGCCGCCCAGGTGCAGGTCGAAGCTGAACGGCGTGACCACCGCGATGATGATCGCCGCCTGCAGCAGCATCGGCACGACCTCCTTGAGGGCGCGCCCGACCAGCAGCGACGACCGGCTCAACGGCGAGACGAGCAGCCGCTCGTGGGAGCCGGTGACCATCTCTCCCATCAGGTTGGAGCCGGTCATCGACGCGCCCATCAGGGCCGTCATCGCGACGATGCCGGGCACGAACCACTGCAGGGCCGAGCCGGTGCCCACGTCGGGCAGCAGGGGTGAGAAGAGCGCGAGGAACACCAGCGGCTGGACCATCGCGATGATGACCGTCGCCGGCTCGCGCAGCAGCGGCTTGAGCTCGCGGGTCATCACGTTCCAGGTGTCGGCCGCGAAGCCGGGTGCGCGGGGGGCGCGCTGGACCGGGGTGGTCGGGGTGGTGACGGGCGTGCCGAGGACGGTGTCGGTGCTCATGCTGCTGCTCCTTCGGTGGTGGCGGTGTCGGCGCTCTCGCGCAGGCTGCGACCGGTCAGGTCGAGGAAGACGTCGTCGAGGGTCGCGCTGGCGACCTCGATGCGGGTGGCCGGTGCGCCGGCCGCGGCCAGGTCGGTGACCAGGCCAGGCGCGGCGTCGGCGGCGTGCGCGGCGCGCAGGGTCACGACCCGGCCGGTCCGCTCGATGCTGGCTCCGGCGATGCTGGCTCCGGCCCGCTGGGCCGCGGCGACGGCGGTGGGCTCGTCGGCGAACCCGAGGGTGACCAGGTCGCCGAGACCCGACTTGAGGGCGCTCGCGCTGTCGTCGGCGATGACGAGGCCGTGGTCGATCACGATCACCCGGTCGGCGATCGCGTCGGCCTCCTCCAGGTAGTGGGTGGTCAGCACGATGGTGGTGCCCTGCTCGGCGTGCAGCCGGCGCACCTGCTCCTGCAGGTTGGCGCGGTTCTGCGGGTCGAGGCCCGTCGACGGCTCGTCGAGGAAGAGCAGTCCGGGGGTGTGCACCAGCCCGATCGCGATGTCGAGGCGACGGCGCTGCCCGCCCGACAGGCCGGCGACCGGGCGATCGGCGTGCTCGGTCAGGTCGAACGCGTCGAGGAGCTCCTCGGTGCGCGCGTGGGCGGCCGAGCGGCTCATCCCGAAGGACCGGGCCTGGCTGACGAGCTCGTCGCGGCCGCGCTGCTGGTGGCCGGCGGCGTTGCCCTGGCCGACGTAGCCGATCGAGCGGCGTACGTCGCGGCGCTGGGCGACGACGTCGTAGCCGGCCACCTCGGCGGTGCCGGAGGTCGGCGCGATGAGCGTCGTCAGCATCCGCAGGGTGGTGGACTTGCCGGCGCCGTTGGGGCCGAGGAAGGCGACGAGCTCGCCGGCGGAGATCTCCAGATCGAGGCCGCGGACCGCCTCGACCGTGCTCTTGTGACGCGTGAAGTGGCGGGTGAGGCCCTGCGTCCGGATGACGGGTCCTGTCTGCTGGGTGAAGGTCATGAGGAGGACGCTAGAAGTCATTCAGGACACTTTCTGTCCGCAATCAGAACTAATCTGGATCCATGTCCACCAGTGCCCGGATGCTGCGCCTGCTCTCGCTGCTCCAGACCCACCGCTACTGGCCCGGCGGTGAGCTCTCGGCCCGCCTCGAGGTCAGCGACCGCACCCTGCGCCGCGACATCGACCGGCTGCGCGAGCTCGGCTACGCCGTCGACGCGGTGCGCGGCGTGTCGGGGGGATACCAGCTGCGGGCCGGCGGGTCGCTGCCGCCGCTGCTGCTCGAGGACGAGGAGGCCGTCGCGATCGCGGTCGGACTGCGTCAGGCGGCCTCGGGCTCGGTGGCCGGGATGGAGGAGACCTCGGTCCAGGCGCTCACGAAGGTGATCGCGCTGATGCCGCCGCGGCTGCGACGGCAGATGGACGCGCTGCGCTCCCAGACCGATGCGCCCGGCCCGTGGGGTGGTGGCCCGCAGGTCGACGCCGGCCTGCTCACCGTGCTCGCCCAGGCCTGCCGCGACGACGAGCCGTTGCATTTCGGGTACGTCGCCCGAGGTGCCGACCCGACCGAGCGCTGGGTCGAGCCGCACCGCCTGGTCTCCATCGGTCGCCGGTGGTATCTCGTGGCCTACGACCGCGACCGCCAGGACTGGCGCTCGTTCCGGGTCGACCGGATCTCCGAGCCGCGCGCGACCGGGCAGCGCTTCCGTCCGCGCGAGCTGCCCGGCGGCGACGCGCTGGCGTTCGTCCAGGCCGGCATCCGGCAGCGACCGCAGCGCTACGCCGTGCGGGTGCGGCTGGCCGCGCCGGTCGAGCAGGTGCGGCGTGCGGTCGGCCACTGGGGCCAGGTCGCGGCCGACGGCGACGGGTCGCTGCTCGAGATGAACGTCGACGACCTGCAGTGGCCGGTCATGGTGCTGGCGCAGGTGGGGGCGCCGATCGAGGTCGAGTCGCCGCCCGAGCTGGCCGAGGCTCTGGCCCGGGTGGGGCGGATCTTCAGCTCGGCGACCTGAGCACCGGGGCCGGCTGCACCTCGTCGCGACCGTCCCACGGCAGGGCGAGTCCGGAGCGGCGGGTCAGGCTGCCGTCGGCGCTCAGGGTGAGGGTGCCGACGGTGAACGCGTCGGGATCGACGTACAGGTTCGGCGGCATGCCGGCGCGACGCGTCGACCACAGCCGTCGTCCCGACACGTCGTCGGTCCAGAACGTCACGTAGTCGCGCAGGTCGATGTCGACCCGGTCGGCGCGCACGTCGGCGACGAGGTAGTTGGTCAGCCCGTGGTGTAAGGCGCCGCCGTGGGCGATCTGCACCACGCCGTCGACCACCGACACGGTTGTGGCGTGCACCTCGCCGCACAGGTACACATCCACGCCGTAGCGGGTGAACAGGCGCCACAGGGGCGATCTCGCGCCACCCTCGAGGTGCAGACCCGAGGAATGGTCCTCGCGCACCGGTCCGACGATCGGCAGGTGACCCTGCACGAAGACCCAGGTCACCCCGTCGGCGCGGGCCTCGCGCAGCACCCCGCCCAGCCAGGCGAGCTGACGCCGGTCGACCCGCAGCCGCATCCGGCGCGGGCCGTGGTCGAACTCGTCGAGCGAGACGACCTGGATGTCGGGCCGCGGTCGGAAGGCGTACGCCGTCAGCGAGGCCGGCCCCGATGGCCGGTCGGCGAAGGCCGGATCGGCCGGGGTCGAGCCGAGCACCCAGCGGGCGAAGGCGCGGGCGTAGGTCGGCATCAGCTGCAGCTTGTCCGAGCGCCACGGGTTGTCGGCGTACTCGTGGTCGCCGACGGCCGGGTAGACGTCCAGGCCGGCGTCGCGGAAGCGCTGCACCCACTGCGGGTAGTAGGTCGCCGCGGCCCGCAGCACTGCCGCCTGGCGCTGGCGGCGGGTGCCGGTGGGCCCGAAGATGCGATCCCGTCCCGGGTCCTCGCCCCAATGGCCCTCCACCAGGTCGCCGGCCACCAGCACCGAGTCCGGGTCGAGGGAGGACCAGTCGTCGAGCACGGTCCGCATCGCGGTGCGGTAGTCGTCGTTGGTGCCGTTGGAGACCTGGCCCCGCCAGTTGTTGGGGCCGCGCGACAGGTCGGCGACGTCGGCGTTCGCGAAGTCGGGGGACGAGACGAAGCGGTAGGCGGCCGACGCCGCGGCCTCCACGGGCATCGCGACGCGCGAGGGCAGCGTGGTCGCCACGACGGATCGGTCCTCGTCGATGTCGGGCGGCCGGCTGCCGGCGTTGGGCCCGTCGGGTCGGCCGGCCTCGCCGATGCGGGTGCCCTCCCAGCGGACGGTCGCCGAGACGAGCCCTCCGCCGTCGGGCACGACCGCGAAGCCGACCGTCGTGCTGGACCCCGTGCCGGCCGGCACGCGGCAGGCGAGCAGCCGGCCGTCGTCGTCGAGGTACGAGTTGCGGACCAGGGTGTCGCTGATCGCGCACCCGAGCGGGATCTCGGCGATGGCGCCGTTGACGACGCGAACGGACACCACCGAGCCCGCGACGACCTGGCCCGAGACGGTGGTCGAGGCCGTGAAGGTGGCAGGCAGGGCGGTGCCGCCGACGGCGAAGGAGCTGTCGGACCACGACGCGGAGAGGTCGGTGACGGAGATCCCGGAGGCGTCCGGCCCGTCGGGCGCGCGCTCGACGGTGGCCGGGTCCGCGTCGCTCGCGTAGGCGACCGGCCCGAGCGCGAGGACGGCGGCGAGGGCCGCGGCTGCCTGGTGCCGGCTCTGGGCTCGCGGCAGGCGGGGGCCGGTCAGTGGTCGGGGCACAGCGCGCTTCCTGGGTCGGGGCGCGGGCGCCCGGGGGAGGGACCAACTCTCGCGGACCGACCTCGGGACCGACAGGAGAAAGGCCCGGTCCGCGGCGTGGCGCTGGCCACATCGGTGCCGGGCCGTCCCCGAGGCCTAGGCTCGGCGGCGTGCCCGCCCGTCTCAAGCCCGCCGATCCCGCCGAGGTGGTCGAGGCGCTGGCGCGGATCGCTGCCGGTGGCGACGACCGCGGCGACCTGCGGCTGCTGACCAAGCACTTCCTCGCCGTCCTGGAGGAGCGGGCGCCCGGCCACTCGGTCGAGGTGCGGGTGCCGCCGTACGCCGCGGTGCAGGTCATCCCCGGCGTCCGGCACACGCGTGGCACCCCGCCGGCCGTCATCGAGACCGACGCCCGCACCTGGATCGCGCTGGCCACCGCGGACCTGACCTGGGCCGATGCCGCGACGGCTGGGCGGGTGCGCGCGAGCGGCGAGCGGGCCGACCTGACGGACCACCTGCCCCTGATCTAGTTTTGGCCCATGAGCGACGACATCCGCGCGAAGGTCCAGTCCCTCCTGCCGGCCCTGAGGAAGGACCTCGAAGACCTGGTCCGCATCGAGTCGGTCAGTGCCGACCCGGAGCGCGCCGGCGAGGTGCAGCGCAGCGCCGAGGCCGTTGCCGATCTGTTCCGCGCCGAGGGCTTCGCGAGCGTCGACATCGTCAGTGCCGACGGCGGCGCCCCGGCCGTGATCGCGCACAAGCCGGGCCCGGAGGGCGCCCCGACCGTGCTGCTCTACGCCCACCACGACGTCCAGCCGGAGAACGACCACGCCGAGTGGGACTCCCCGCCGTTCGAGCCGACCGAGCGCGACGGGCGTCTGTACGCCCGCGGCGCGGCCGACGACAAGGCCGGCATCGCCGCACACCTCGGGGCCTTGCGGGTCTACGGCGACGACCTGCCGGTGAGCGTGACGATGTTCATCGAGGGCGAGGAGGAGGTCGGCTCCGAGAGCCTGCCGGCGCTGCTCAAGGAGCACCACGAGGCCCTGCGGGCCGACGTCATCGTGATCGCCGACTCGGGCAACTGGGACATCGGCGAGCCGGC